>NZ_JAKUFX010000151.1:0-12760 GCF_022663635.1 Bacillus cereus group sp. BfR-BA-01356
GGTTTAAAAAGGAGGATTAAGAGAACCGAGCAGGTCTAGGCGCATTTGCCAGGAGGACACGGAGTGTAGCTTTCCTACATGAGTACCGCACTGGCGATGCAACGACGACATGCGAAGGTTATCTTAACCGGACTTTTTAAACATCCTCTATTAGTGTTTGAAATGACGTACGCCAGTGAACACCATAGCAATCCCATAAGTATCTGCCACTTTAATAGAATCTTCATCACGGATTGATCCACCTGGTTGAATGATTGCTGTAATTCCTGCTTTTGCTGCTTCTTCTAATGTATCTGGCATTGGGAAGAAAGCATCAGATGCAAGCGCGCTACCTTGTGCTTTTTCACCAGCTTGTGTAATTGCGATTTTTGCAGAACCTACACGGTTCATCTGTCCCGCACCGACACCAATTGTCATGTCATCTTTCGCTAAAACAATTGCGTTTGATTTCACATGTTTTACAACTTTCCAAGCTAGTTTTAAATCTTTCCATTCTTGCTCTGAAGGTTCACGTTTCGTTGGAATTGAAATTGTACTTTCATCTAATGATAACGTATCTTCCTCTTGAACGAGAAGTCCACCTTGTACAGAAGTTAGTTTTTTGCTTGCACTTGTCGCTTTTTCAATATTTATAGTTAATAAACGTAAGTTCTTCTTACTTTGCAACACTTCTAAAGCTTCTTGCGAGAACGAAGGTGCGATAACAATTTCTAAGAAAATTTCATGTAACTTTTCTGCTGTAGCTTTATCAATTTCACGATTTGCTGCAATAATACCGCCGAAGATTGATACTGGATCTGCTTCATAAGCACGAGTATATGCTTCGTGAATATTAGTTCCTACTCCAACACCACATGGATTCATATGCTTTACTGCTACTACTGCTGGTTCTGTAAATTCTTTTACGATGCTAAGCGCTGCGTCTGCATCATTAATATTGTTATACGATAATTCCTTACCGTGTAATTGTTCTGCGTATGCAACAGAAGACGTTGCTGCGAATGGCGCTTTATAGAAAGTTGCTTTTTGATGTGGGTTCTCGCCATAGCGTAAGTCTTGCTTTTTCTCAAATGTCACAGTTAATGTTTCTGGACTTTCTTCACCCATTTGCTCTGTTAAGTAGTTAGAAATTAACGCATCATACGCTGCTGTATGACGGAATACTTTCGCTGCTAGTTTACGTTTTGTTTCCTCTGCTACTTCACCGTTCTCTTTCAGTTCTGCTAACACAATATCATAATCTACTGGATCTACAATTACCGATACGAATTTATGATTTTTCGCAGCAGAGCGAATCATTGTTGGGCCACCGATATCAATATTTTCAATTGCATCAGCAAATGTTACATCAGGCTTAGCGATTGTTTCTTTAAATGGGTATAAGTTAACAACAACAAAGTCAATTGGCTCTATACCTAACTCATTCATTTGTGTTACATGTGTTTCATTATCACGAACTGCTAATAGACCACCATGAATATTTGGATGTAATGTTTTCACACGGCCATCCATAATTTCAGGGAAACCAGTTACTTCAGAAATGCCGATTACTTGTAAGCCATTTTCTTCTAGTAACTTTTTCGTACCACCTGTTGAAATAACTTCAATCCCTTGTTCTAGTAACCCTTTAACAAATTCTACTACTCCTGTTTTATCTGAAACACTTACTAATGCACGCTTTTTCATTTATCCTTCACCCCTGGTTGTATGTTAGTTAACAGTTGATTCTTTCACAGACTGAACAATTTGATTCACTGTATTTACGTATAATTTATGTTCAACTTGTTGAATTTTCTTTTGTAAACTTTCTCTCGTATCCCCTTCAGAAACAACCACTGCTTCTTGCGCAATAATTGGCCCTGTATCCATACCTGCATCTACATAATGAATTGTTACTCCAGTTACTTTCACACCTGCTTCTAACGCTTGACCGACAGCATCTTTACCCGGAAAGCTCGGTAGTAATGATGGATGAATATTAATAATCTTCCCGCCGTATGCTTCTAGTAACGTCGGCCCGATTAACCGCATATATCCAGCTAAAATAACATAATCAATTTCATATTCTTCTAGCTTCTTTAATATCTCTTTTTCAAATGCTTCTTTTGACTCATATGCTTTCGCTGAAAAAGCAAAACACGGAATATGATGATAATTTGCCCGTCCAACAGCGCGTGCTTCTGGTTTATCACATACTAATAAACTAATTTCTGCATCCAATCTTTTTTCTTCTACCGCATTAACGAGAGATTGAAAGTTAGATCCGCTTCCAGAAGCAAAAACTGCTAATCTACTCATAGTGCTGTGCCCCCATTAAAAGTAACGCCAGCTCCTTGTATAGTACGTCCAATAATACGAGCCATTTCTCCTTGCTCCTCAAGAAGACGAACAACATCTTTTGCATCTTCTTCCTTCACTGCTACTACCATACCAATACCCATGTTAAAAATATTGAACATTTCTTTTTCTTCCAGTTTTCCAACTTCTTGAAGCAAACTAAAGATCGGCTGAATTTCCCAAGATCCTAGTTCAATCTCGGCACCGATTCCTTCTGGCAACATGCGTGGAATATTTTCAATAAATCCACCACCTGTAATATGCGCCATACCGTATACTTCATGTTTCTTCAATAGTTCTAAAATAGGTTTGACATAAATTTTCGTTGGTTTTAATAATTCTTCACCAAGAGGTAGTTCTAAGCGGCCATAAATACGCTCTAAAGATAATTCCCCATCTTCTAGTAACACTTTTCGTACTAAAGAGTAACCATTGCTATGAATACCGCTAGATGCTAAGCCAATTAGCACGTGACCAGCTTCAATCTTTTCACCTGTTACAATTTTCTTTTTATCAACAATCCCAACTGTAAAACCAGCTAAATCATATTCTTCCGTAGAATACATTCCTGGCATTTCAGCTGTTTCTCCACCGATTAATGCACAACCAGCTTGGCGACAGCCCTCTGATATACCTTTGACGATGTTTTCAATTTTACTAGGTTCAGCTTTACCACAAGCAATATAATCAAGGAAGAAAAGCGGCTCTGCTCCTTGGACAACAATATCATTTACACACATTGCTACTGCATCAATACCAATTGTGTCATGTTTATCTGCCATAAAAGCGAGCATCAATTTCGTTCCCACGCCATCTGTTCCAGATACTAATACAGGTTCTTCTAATGCAAATTTTGATAGATCAAACATACCTCCAAAACCGCCTAAACCGCCTAGTACTTCTTTTCTCATAGTTGTTTGTACGTGTTTTTTCATGCGAGATACCGCTTCATATCCAGCTTCAATATCTACTCCTGCTTGCTTATATGCATTCGCCATCGTTATTTACACCTCGTCTTTTAATTTCTCCCCATCCAGGGCGGGCTATTTTAAGAAAGGAGCTAGCTTCTACATCAAAAGAAGTAGAAGCTTGTTTCACTTTTCTTATTTCATACTTTCTAAAAGCTCTTGCTCATAATCATAAAGAGCTGTTGGATAGTCCCCATTAAAGTAAGCCATGCATAGGCCACCATATTTCCCTTCATATGGACGTCCAATTGCATCTACTAATCCATCTTCGCTTAAAAATGTTAAAGAATCTGCTCCGATCATTTCACGGATTTCTTCTACTGTATGATTTGCTGCAATTAATTCTTTTCTCGTTTGAATATCAATGCCATAGAAACATGGATATTTCAGAGGTGGTGAAGCAATTCTTACGTGAACTTCTGTCGCTCCAGCTTCACGAAGCATACGAACAATTCGTTTACTTGTCGTTCCTCTTACGATAGAGTCATCAATCATAACAACTCGTTTCCCTTCAACTACACCTCTTACTGCGGAAAGCTTCATCTTAACCCCTTGCTCTCGCAGTTCCTGAGAAGGTTGAATAAACGTACGTCCAACGTAACGATTTTTAATTAATCCTAACTCATATGGAATACCTGTCGCCTCCGCATAGCCAATCGCAGCTGAAATACTAGAGTCTGGTACACCAGTAACAACATCTGCTTCAATAGGAGCTTCTGCCGCTAAACGTTTCCCCATATTCTTACGTGCTGCATGAACGTTAACACCTGCAATATTAGAATCTGGTCGTGCAAAGTAAATGTATTCCATACTACAAATTGCATGTTCTACATCGTTTGTGAAACGATCTACGTGAATTCCTTCATCATTAATGATAAGTAATTCACCCGGTTCTACATCACGAATGTATGTTGCACCTACTACATCAAAAGCACATGTTTCAGATGCTACAACGTAAGCATCCCCCATCTTTCCAATTGAAAGCGGACGGAACCCATTCGGATCTAATGCAACGATCATTTCATTTCCAGTTAGTAAAAGATACGCAAACGCACCTTTCACTTTGTTTAAAGCTTCTTTTACACTTTCAATTAAAGAATCTTTCGTACTACGTTTAATAAGATGTAAAAGTACTTCTGTATCTGAACTAGTTTGAAAAATACTGCCCTCTGCTTCTAATTCACGACGAAGCATTTTTGCGTTAATTAAATTTCCGTTATGAGCTAACGCCATACTATGATCGGAAAAACGGAACAACAATGGTTGAACGTTAGCAACTTCACTTCCACCAGCTGTTGCATATCGTACATGTCCGATCGCTGATTTTCCATTTAATCCTTCTAGCTCACCTCTTGAAAACACTTCTGATATTAAACCTAACCCCTTGTGACCGACGATTTTTTCCCCATTATTTACGACAATGCCTGCGCCTTCTTGCCCACGGTGCTGTAAACTGTGCAATCCGTAGTATGAAACTTGTGCTGCATTTTCATGCCCCCAAATTCCGAAAACGCCACATTCTTCGTTTAACCCCTTTATTTCAGCAAGCATGGGATTGCCCCTTTCCAAGCCTTTCTCATTTCATCTACATTTGCTGTAAGTAATACTTCATTTTCTTCATTATGAATTGTTACTTCATTTGTACTTGTTACTTCTCCAACTTGGATTGCTTCTACCACTTTCTCAAACGCCTCTTTATTTTCACGTTTTACAGTTATCACGAAGCGAGACTGTGATTCAGCGAATAATGCTGCTGTTGCTTCTCCATCTAATTTCACAGTAGCACCTAAGCCTTTAGCACCCATTGCACTTTCTGAAATCGCAACTGCTAAACCACCTTCAGCAACATCATGTGCAGATTGAACAAGACCAGCTTGAATTGCTTCTAATACTTGTTTTTGGCGTTTTAATTCTACATCTAAATCGATACTTGGTGATTGACCGAAAATTTTGCCGTGAATCATTTTCTGTAATTCACTTCCGCCAAACTCAGCTTTCGTCTCACCAATTACATACACTAAATCACCAGCTTGCTTAAACTCTTGTGTTGTTACATGTTTTAAGTCATGCACAAGTCCGACCATCCCAACAGTTGGTGTTGGATATACAGCTTCACCACTACGCTCGTTATACATCGATACGTTTCCGCCGATAACTGGTGTTTGTAATGTACGACAAGCTTCACTCATACCGTCTACTGATTTCTCAATTTGCCAGAAGATTTCTGGTTTTTCTGGGTTACCGAAGTTTAAGCAATCTGTAATTGCAAGTGGCTCTCCGCCAGAACATACGATGTTACGCGCTGCCTCTGCTACTGCAATTTTACCGCCCATCTCTGGGTCTAGATAAATGTAGCGAGAGTTACAATCTGTCGTCATTGCTAATCCTTTTTCTGTACCGCGTACACGTACAACTGCAGCATCTGAACCTGGCGTAACAACTGTGCTTGTGCGAACTTGGTAATCGTATTGATCGTATACCCACTCTTTACTTGCAATTGTTGGTTGCTGTAATAGAGCGAATAACGTTTCTTTATAATTTTCTACTTTTGGCGTTTCCATTTTCATTGCTTGGAATTCAGCAAAGTATGCTGCTTCTTTTGATGGCTTATGATAAATTGGTGCTTCTTCTGCTAAAGCATCTGCTGGAACTTCAGCTACCTTTTCACCTTTATGGAATAAACGAAGCATTTTATCTTCTGTTACTTTCCCCATCGTAACCGCTGCAAGACCATACTTCTCAAATAAATCTACTATTTCTTGTTCTCTACCTTTTTTCACGACAATTAACATACGCTCTTGTGATTCAGATAGCATCATTTCATATGGTGTCATTCCTGTTTCACGCTGTGGTACATCATCTAAGTACATTTCAATACCCATTCCTGCTTTACTTGCCATTTCTGCAGAAGATGATGTTAAACCAGCCGCACCCATATCTTGAATTCCAACAAGTGCATCAGATTGAATTAATTCTAAACACGCTTCAATAAGAAGTTTTTCCATAAATGGATCCCCTACTTGAACCGCTGGACGTTTCGCTTCTGAGCTTTCAGATAGTTCTTCCGACGCGAATGTTGCACCGTGAATACCGTCACGACCAGTTGATGCTCCTACGTACATTACTGTGTTACCAGCACCATGTGCTTGTCCTTTTTTAATGTCTTCGTGGTTAATCAAACCTACGCACATTGCATTTACAAGTGGATTTCCTTCGTAACATGGATCAAATTGTACTTCGCCGCCAACAGTCGGAATACCGATGCAGTTACCGTATCCTGCAATTCCTGCTACTACTTCTTCGAATAAATATTTCACACGTGGTGACTGTAATTCACCGAAACGAAGTGAGTTTAATAGAGCTACCGGACGTGCTCCCATAGAGAATACGTCACGAATAATACCACCAACACCTGTTGCAGCTCCTTGATATGGTTCAATAGCTGAAGGATGGTTATGACTTTCCATTTTAAATACAACTGCTTGATTATCACCGATATCTACAATTCCAGCACCTTCTCCAGGTCCTTGCAGAACGCGCTCGCCTGTCGTTGGAAACTTACGAAGAACTGGTTTTGAATTTTTATAACTACAATGTTCAGACCACATTACAGAGAATAACCCTGTTTCTGTATAATTTGGCAGACGACCTAAAATCTTTTCAACCATGGCAAACTCTTCGTCTGTTAGCCCCATTTCCGCATATATACGCTCTTCTTTAATTTGTGTTGGATTTGGTTCAAGCATTAACGACATATGTTTCCCTCCACTGTTTTAAGATAGATTGAAAGACTTTTAACCCTTCAGCACCGCCAAGTAATTCATCTACAGCACGCTCTGGGTGTGGCATCATACCAAGTACATTTCCTTTTTCATTTACAATACCAGCAATATCTGAAACGCTACCGTTAGGGTTTTCTACGTAACGGAATGCGATTTGATTGTTCTCTTCTAATTGTTTAAGAGTCGCTTCATCACAATAGTAATTCCCCTCACCATGCGCGATTGGAATATTAATTATTTCATCTTTTCCATATTGTGATGTAAACATCGTTTCATTATTTTCAACACGTAACTGAACAGTGCGACACATAAATTTTAAGTTTTCGTTTCTCATTAACGCTCCTGGTAGTAATCCTGATTCAACAAGAATCTGGAATCCATTACATACACCTAAAATCGGCTTTCCTTGCTCAGCAGCTTTTTGCACTGCTTTCATTGCATTAGCAAAGCGAGAGATAGCACCGCAGCGTAAGTAGTCACCATAAGAAAATCCACCTGGTAGTAGAATTGCATCATATTCATCTAAATTCTCTGTATCGTGCCAAACGTAATCTACTTCTTCGCCAAGCTCATCTTTAATTGCATGGAACATATCGACATCACAGTTCGAACCCGGAAATACTATTACGGCAAATTTCACTGTGCGACAACCTCCTCAACTTCATAACGGAAGTCTTCCATTACAACGTTCGCTAATAGTTTTTCACACATTTCTTTTACCTTGCTATCTAAATCAGATACAGATTTATCAATTGTTAGTTCCATGTACTTTCCGATTCGAACGTCTTGTACTTCTGTGAATGAAAGACTATGAAGTGCTCCTTTTACTGCTGTTCCTTGTGGATCTAATACGCTTTCTCTTAATGTTACATATACCTTAACTTTATACATGTGAAATTCCCCCTAAACGTTTTAAAATCTCTTCATAAGCATCTGTTAAATTTCCAAGATCACGACGGAATACGTCTTTATCAAACTTTTCATTGCTCGTTTCATCCCATAAACGGCAAGTATCTGGTGAAATTTCATCCGCTAAAATGATTTCTCCTTCTTCCGTTACACCAAACTCTAATTTGAAATCTACTAATCTTACACGACAGCTTGCGAAATGATCAATCAACACTTGATTGATTTGTAGAGCCATATCTCGTAATACACTTACTTGCTCTGGCGATGCAACGTTTAATACACGAATATGATCTTCCGTTACAAGCGGATCTCCTAAATCATCATCTTTGAAGTAAAATTCTACGATTGGTTCTGCAAGTACAGTTCCCTCTTCCATTCCTAATCGTTTTGAAAGACTTCCTGCAATTACATTTCTTGTGACAACTTCTAAAGGAATAATACTCACTTTTTTAACAAGTTGTTCTGTTTCAGATAACTTCTCAACAAAATGTGTTTTAATTCCCACTTCTTGTAACTTTCTGAACAATAAAGTTGTAATTTCATTGTTCAAACGACCTTTTCCTGTAATCGTCTCTTTTTTCTCCCCATTGAAAGCAGTCGCACTATCTTTGTACTCTACCCAAACCATATCTGCTGATTCTGTACGATAAATTCTTTTTGCCTTACCTTCATACAGCAATTCTAGCTTTTGCATTTCGCAAGCCCCCTGTAGTTTGAAAAATGTGAATAATATTTTTATAAAGAATGGCACAGAATGACTCTATTCTGTGCCATATGAAATTTTACGCTTCGTTTAATCCAAGGCGTTCAAAGATTGTATCAACGTGTTGCATATGATGCTCATAGTTGAAGCATTCATTAATTTCTTCTTGTGTTAACTTGCTTGTAATACGCTCATCAGCTTCTACAAGCTCTTTAAATTGTACTTGTGTTTCCCAAGCTTCCATCGCTTTAGGCTGTACGATATCATAAGCCTCTTCACGTACCATACCTTTGTCGATTAGTGTAAGCATTACGCGCTGAGAATAAATTAAGCCGTATGTTCTTGTCATATTACGTTTCATATTCTCTGGGTATACAGTTAAGTTTTTAACAATATTACCAAAGCGATTTAACATGTAATTTAATGCGATTGTAGCATCTGGTAAAATTACGCGTTCTGCTGAAGAGTGAGAAATGTCACGCTCATGCCATAATGGAACATTTTCGTAAGCTGTCATCATATAACCGCGGATAACACGAGCTAAACCAGTCATATTTTCAGATCCAATTGGATTACGCTTATGTGGCATTGCAGAAGAACCTTTTTGGCCTTTTGCGAAAGCTTCTTCAACTTCACGTGTTTCACTCTTTTGTAAGCCACGAATCTCAACTGCCATCTTTTCGATAGATGTTGCGATTAATGCAAGTGTTGACATGTAGTGTGCGTGACGATCACGTTGCAATGTTTGTGTTGAAATTGGTGCTGCTTCTAATCCTAGATTTTCACAAACATATTTTTCTACGAATGGATCGATATTTGCATATGTACCAACCGCACCAGATAGTTTACCAACACGAACTGTATCAGCAGCTTGTTTGAAACGCTCTACGTTACGTTTCATCTCTTCATACCAAAGACCAAGTTTTAAACCAAATGTCGTTGGTTCTGCATGAACACCGTGTGTTCTTCCCATCATGATTGTGTATTTATGCTCTTTCGCTTTGTTAGCTAAAATGCTTACAAAGTTCTCTAAGTCTTTTAATATAATTTCATTCGCTTGTTTTAAGATGTAAGATAATGCTGTATCTACTACATCTGTAGATGTTAAACCGTAATGAACCCATTTACGTTCTTCGCCTAATGCTGGCGTTTCTGATACAGCACGAGTGAATGCAACTACGTCATGACGTGTTTCTTTTTCAATTTCATAAATACGATCAATATCAAATGATGCATGTTCACGAATTTTTTTAACATCTTCTTTTGGAATATCGCCAAGCTCAGCCCATGCTTCACAAGCTAAAATCTCAACTTCTAACCACGCTTTAAATTTGTTCTCTTCCGTCCAAATCGCACCCATTTCAGGGCGTGTATAACGACTAATCATCTTTTTCCCTCCAACAGTTGTTCTTGATGGTCCCAAATATGCAAACTCTTCGCTTTTTCTAGAGCGACTTCAATATTATCATTTAAAATATTAACATGCCCCATTTTTCGCTGTGCTTTTGCTTCTTCTTTTCCATACAAGTGTAAATAGCACCCGGTTAATCTATTCACTTGTCTTAGGACCCCTTCTATATGTTCGCCTAAAATGTTTACCATGACAACTGGTTTTAACAAATTTGTTTCTCCTAGAGGTAAATTACAGATTGCTCGAATATGTTGACCAAATTGACTCGTTTCACATGCATCCTGTGTATAGTGTCCTGAATTGTGAGGTCTTGGCGCTAATTCATTAATATAAATCTCACCATTATCTGTAGCAAACATCTCTACAGCTAGTGTTCCCACAAGTTCTAATTCATCCGCAAGTACCTTTGCATACGCAATTGCTTTTTGAGAAAGCTCTTCTGTAATGCGAGCTGGAACGATAGATTCATGTAAAATGTTATTTACATGAATATTTTCTGCTACTGGAAACACTTTTGTTTCACCACTTACACTACGAATCACAATAACTGATACTTCTTTTTCAAAAGGCACCCATTTCTCTAAAATACATTCTGCTTTATCCACAAGATTTCTTGCCGCCTCAACATCAGCTTCACTTCTTAAAACAACTTGCCCTTTCCCATCATATCCACCTGTCGTCGTTTTTAAGATGGAAGGGAATGATAACCCAGCAATTGCTTCTGTAAGCTGATCTTGATTTTGAACTAATCTATACGTTGCTACTGGTAACCCAGCCTTCTCAATCGCATTCTTTTCTGTAAAACGATTTTGCGTTGTACTTAACAACTGACTACCTTGTGGTAAGTACGCATGTTTTTCAAGCCATTGTAAACATCTATAATCAATATTCTCAAATTCATATGTGACAACATCACTTATCTCTGCTAAATGCTGAATTGCTTTTAAATCATCATATGGTGCAACAATTTCAATATCAGCAACTTGTGCACATGGCGAATGCTTTGTAGGATCTAAAACAGCAATTTTATATCCCATCTCCTTAGCTGCCAATGCCATCATTCTTCCTAGCTGGCCGCCTCCAATAATACCGATTGTTTTTCCAGGTAAAATGATTCTCGTCATACTAGCTCACTACCTTCACGCACATCTTTTTCAATCGCTTCTCGTCTCAATTCTAATCCATCATGTATATCATCATGGAATGATCCAAGTATTTGTGCGGCAAGTAATCCAGCATTCGTTGAACCGGCTTTACCAATTGCAACAGTTGCAACTGGAACACCTCCTGGCATTTGGGCGATGGATAATAATGAATCTAAGCCGTTTAATGCTTTTGATTGAACTGGAACTCCAATTACAGGAAGATTTGTCTTCGCTGCAACCATTCCTGGTAAATGTGCTGCTCCACCAGCTCCAGCAATAATAACTTTCAATCCACGTCCACGAGCCGTCTCTGCATATTCAAACATATAATCCGGAGTCCGATGAGCGGATACAACTTTTTTCTCATACGGTATATTTAATTCATCTAAAATGTCACAAGCATATTTCATTGTTTCCCAGTCTGACGTACTTCCCATTATGACTCCAACTAGTGATTTCATATTAGAATCCCCCCGATTCAAATAAAAAAAGCCTGAAATAGAACAGTTTCTCTTTTACTATGAGAGAAAGCGCTCTACTCAGGCATACGTATCCCTTGTGAATAGAAAAATACCGAGTGACTTTCCCTCATAGTCTAACGAATAACGGTCGTTAGGTAGAGACTTGCAGGCCATATCCCCGCGATTATATGAGGTCTTATATTATTGTTTCTATGGCTATATTAACAATATTTCATAAACAATGTCAATAAATAATCGAATGTTTTTTTATTAGCAGTCAATAACGTTCGTGTTTTAGTTATATTCAAAAGAAGAATTGCAACTATATACAAGAAGAAAAGGGAATTAGAATATATATTTCTAGAGATCTATTTTATGTATTTATCGTTTAAATAGCACTTCAGTATGTTTTTAATCAAAATATATACACTCTTGTATTATTATAACGATTTAATTTCTAAGGAGGATAACTGTTAAAGAAAGAACTTTGCTATTATCCTATTTATTTTTCTCTATTGCAGTAATTTCTGTAATTATTAAATATTTATTTATAGCATCTCATTATTTAAAATATATACTTATGATAGAAATAATGTGTCCTATTTTAAGTATTACTTTAGCGACATTAGGAAAATCAGGAACACAAAAAATCATTACTATTATTTTAAAGAGTCTCTACTTCATTCTTTTTTCGTCTGTAGCTTTATTAAATTTACGGATTATAGCATTCGGTAAATAAAAATAAACACAAAAAAACCTAAGTCAAAATAACTTAGGTTCTTGCTTGGCGACGTCCTACTCTCACAGGGACAAGGTCCCAACTACCATCGGCGCTAGAGAGCTTAACTTCCGTGTTCGGTATGGGAACGGGTGTGACCTCTCTGCCATCATCACCAAACTATGAAGGCATATTCCTTCAAAACTAGATAACATTTGCTACATATTATATGGTTAAGTCCTCGATCTATTAGTATTCGTCAGCTCCACATGTCACCATGCTTCCACCTCGAACCTATCAACCTGATCATCTTTCAGGGATCTTAC
>NZ_JAKUFX010000152.1:0-12705 GCF_022663635.1 Bacillus cereus group sp. BfR-BA-01356
ATGATTGTCCTTTTCTTGCCATAAAAAAATCCCCTCCAGATAAAACAGTATTGAGTCCATCATATCAGATGGACTCTTTTTTACTGTCTACCTATAGGGGATAATACCAAGCTGAATCCTTTTTTATTATGCTGTAGGTAAGACATAAAAGAGTACACAGAAGAACATCATCGCACTACCACCTAAAACGAACAGGTGCCATATGGCATGGTTGAAAGGTAGCTTTTCCCAAAGGAAGAATATAGCTCCAACAGAATATAAAATTCCACCTGCTAAAAGTAGTGAAAAACCATGTCCAGTTAGATTTTCATAAAGTGGTTTAATAGCAACGATTATGAGCCATCCCATAATGATGTAACATAAAGTTGAAGCCTTTATAAAGCGACGTACAAAGAAAATTTTGAAGACGATACCTCCGATTGCTAGTGTCCATATTATAGCAAGCAACGTCCATCCTAATGGGCCACGAAGTGTAATAAGTAGAAAAGGAGTATACGTGCCAGCAATCAATAAGTAAATGGCTGAATGATCTAAAATAGTAAATATTTTTTCTACTTTAGGATGATGAATGCTATGTAGCAATGTTGAAAACAAGTACAGTAAGAACATACTTACACCATAAACAGTAAATGCAACTACGGCTGATGCGGTACCGTGCTTAGAAGCATGAATAATCAATATGATTAAGGCAGGGATGCTTAAAATGGCACCGATACCATGTGTAATTGCATTTGCAATTTCTTCTTTTACAAATTGGGTCATTCGTGTCATTTTTTCAGTCATAATGCAAATCCTTTCTACTATCATAAAATAATATGTCATTTCCCTTACCATATCATACACAAGAGCAATAGAAAATGAAATTTGTATAATTGATTATATTTTTGAATTTTTTTGACAAAAGACAATGGATTTGTTGACGTTTTCAAACTTTTTTGACAAAATAAAATTATGTAATAGTAGGACAAGGAAACTACTAATAAAGGGGATGGGGAAATGTTTTCAAATATTGGCTTTCCAGGGTTAATTTTAATTTTAGTAGCAGTACTCATTTTATTTGGACCTAAAAAATTGCCGGAAATCGGGAAGGCTTTAGGGGAAACGTTAAAAGAGTTTAAAAAATCAACGAAAGAATTGACAGATGACGCATTTCAAGAAAAGGAAAAGAAAGAAAAAATGTAGTGTATTTTCCTTGTAATGGATAAATAAAGTGTGGTGAACGAGATGGAAAATCGGGAAATGAGCGTAGTAGAACATATTGTTGAGCTTCGAAAAAGAGTAATATATACGGTGTTATCCTTTGTACTATTTTTAATTATTGGATTTACTTTTACAAAGGATATTTATTTTTGGCTTGTAAAAGATTTACCAATGAAATTAACTGTTCTCGGTCCAAGTGATGTATTGTGGATTTTTTTCTCGATTGCTACAGTATTTGCTATCGTTTGTACAATTCCTTTTGCTGCTATACAAATTTGGTTATTTGTAAAACCGGGTTTACATCCAAATGAACAAAAGATGACAATAATGTATATACCGGTATTGTCTATATTATTTATCGCAGGTTTATGTTTTGGATACTTTATTGTAATGCCGTTTCTATTTCACTTTTTAACTACGATAGGTAATGAAATGTTTAATACGATGTTTACGACAGAAAAGTATTTTCATTTTGTACTTAATTTAACAGTTCCATTTGCTGTGATTTTTGAATTGCCAGTCGTTGTAATGTTTTTAACTAGTATTGGAATACTTACGGCGGAATTTTTAATAAAAATAAGAAGGTATGCTTACGTAGCATTAATTATCATTGCATCTTGTATATCACCGCCAGACTTTTTATCTCATAGTTTAGTTGCAGTGCCGCTTATTTGTATTTATGAAGTAAGTATTGCGTTATCAAAGGTTGTTAGTAAGAGGAAAAAGAAAAGAGAAGAAATGCAGTCGAAAAGTGCCTCGTTATAAAGGCACTTTTTTATTTATTTGTTATACTATAGCTATAAACGTATACAATATATAGAAGAAAAAAATTATAGAATCTCCAAAATTTAGACAAACTTTGCGCTTTTATAAGCTTATACTAAATGTATTAAACAATTGATGGATAATGAGATTCCCGTCTCAGAGATATTTAGAACGGGAAGGTGAATTAGGTGGAGATGAATAGAGTATAAATCTTCTAGCCATAAGGACTACAGAAATCATATAAGTCTGATTTTACTCCACTTTAAACAACGTGTTACAGCGCAAAGTAGAGGAAGTTCAAAAATCCAATGAAAAAGAGGATTGATATTGTGATTACGAAAAGTTTTTATTTCACTCATTCAACAGGGGATTGCATTAAAATATTTGAAATCCCTGTCCTACAGGCACAGCATCCATTATCGTTTCTAATTCAGTCTCGTCTTCAATTATTTATTGCAAAAATTCAAAAACA
Organism: Bacillus cereus group sp. BfR-BA-01356; assembly: GCF_022663635.1. NCBI lineage: Bacteria > Bacillati > Bacillota > Bacilli > Caryophanales > Bacillaceae > Bacillus > Bacillus cereus group sp. BfR-BA-01356. The sequence continues at coordinate 2,438 of NZ_JAKUFX010000152.1, forward strand.
AAAACACCCAAGATTTTCGTATTCTTTCCGTGAATATTTACAAAATTGTTTGAAGTGGAATGATTATTTAAATGTATATAAAACAAATACCCTTGAAAAAAATGCATGATACGAAGTACGGACAGGGTTAGTAAACTCTGTCTTTTTCATTTTAGATATGAAAATATAATTAATTTGATGAAATTTCGTTCCAAATTGTTGAAAGCAATGGGAATACTAGTATAATAACAAGGAGAGCGTATTGGAAAGGGAAGAAGTATAGTATGCAAAAAATTAAAATTGTAACAGATTCAACGGCAGATTTATCACAAGACGTAATCGAAAAGTATGACATTCATGTTTTACCATTATCAATCTCTGTAAATGGACAAACATATTTAGATCGCGTTGATTTACAACCTGACGAATTTATTGAAGAAATGATTAAATCAGAGGAATTACCAAAAACATCACAACCAGCTATGGGTACATTTGTAGAAATGTATGACAAGCTAGGGGAAGATGGAAGCGAAGTCCTTTCTATCCATATGACAAGTGGAATGAGCGGTACTGTAGCAACTGCAAATAGCGCTGCATCAATGACTGATACAAAAGTAACAGTTGTTGATTCTCAATTTATTACACATGCTTTAGCATATCAAGTAATTGAAGCTGCAAAAATGGCAAATGACGGACGCTCACTAGAAGAAATTTTAAAACGTGTAGATGAAGTAAGAAAGAATACTCGTTTATATGTAGTAGTGGATACATTAGAAAACTTAGTGAAGGGTGGACGTATCGGTAAAGGAAAAGCGTTTATCGGTTCGCTACTTAATATAAAGCCAATTGCTAGTCTTGAAGACGGTGTTTATAATCCTGTAACGAAAGTTCGTAGCCAAGGCCAAATTGTAAAAACATTAGCTAAGTTATTTGAGCAAGATAAGGCTGGAAAAGTCGTAAAAGCTGTTGCAATTCCGCATGCGAAAGCAATTCCTTTAGCTGAAAGTATGAAAGCGGCGGTTGAAAAAGTGAGTGGATTTGCTCAATCAGAAATTTTCTATACAACGCCTATTATTAGTACTCATACAGGTCCGGGCGCAATCGGATTTATGTATTTAGCAGAGTAATAAAAAAGCTACTTGAAAATATATTTCAAGTAGCTTTTTTATGTAAATAGAAAGTAAGAAATAAGAAGAGCTACACAGGCACTACCGCTAATGATATAGCGAGTCTGTAAATATTCATTCATAGAAAACACCCTTTATCCCGCTATTTGCGGACAGTAAAACTCTCTACCTCAAATTTAGCTGGAGCAAAGAGGTTAGGTAGCGGGCTGCCCGTAAAAGCTTGATTGGTGAAGGCAAATAATCAGTGGGGATGAAGAAAACCCACTAATTAAATTTTCACTATAGGATTTTCTATATTATATGTTGGATATAGAAAATCAGTCATTACGTTACACATGTAAAGTTTCAATTTTTTCGTTTATTTGCTTATTATTTGTTGCGTTACTATAAATAAAAGTTTGACCTAAAAAGAGTACATGCAGTTGTTCCCACGGTAACATGCGCAAATTCCAATTATTTCGAAGTCTAGTTATTGCTTCACGAGGTGTTTCATCGGCGAGTGCAAAAGCTCCGTAATGCATTGGTATAAAATGCGTAGCGTTTAAATCTAAATAAGCTTGCACGGCCTCTTCAGGTGAAACATGAGATACTTTCATAAACCATTCTGGTTCATAAGCGCCAATGGGCATAAGAGCAATATCAATTAAAAAGCGTTCACCAATTTCTTTGAAACCTTGGAAATAGCCACTGTCACCACAAAAATATATGGTTTCCATAGTCGTTTCATTATCAATAATCCATCCACCCCAGTGAGATGTATTCATATCAAATAAGAATCTTCTCGTCCAGTGCTGAGCAGGTACGAAGTGAAAAGAAACTTCGTTAATTATCGTACTTTCCCACCATTTATACTCTTCTACATGTTTAAATTTCTTACGAGTAAATAATTTTTTTAATCCAATAGGTACAAGATATAGAACATCATCATTCAACTGACGAAGAGTTGAAAAATCTAAATGATCATAATGACCATGTGAAATAAGGACAATATCAATTTTAGGTAGTGCTTCTATAGAGAGTCCAGGTTCTGTAAGTCTTGGAACTAGCTTTAATTTATTAGCCCATACTGGATCTGTTAATATATTAAGTCCATTCGTTTGGATAAGAAAAGTGGAATGCCCAATCCATGTGATAGTCGTTTTTTCAACATTACTTTGCAAAAATGCACTTTGTTTAACGGGTGATTGTTCTACTAAGAAAGAAAAATCTTTTTTGTTTTGCTTTCGTTCTTTACGCCAGCGTAAAAAAGAGCGAATTGATTTTTTTGTACTAACATTATCCATATTTTCATAGCGCTTTGCCATGAACATCACCTCATTTAAAATCGTTGTATTTGTATTGTACCGAAATGTTGTTAAGGAATACAGTGTAAAACATGGATTAATGTTTAAGGAATTGTTAAAAAATAGGGAGAGGTATTTACAAAAGTAACAATAAAATTAGTTTTATCACTTTTATTTATAGAAATAATAGTAAAAAAATATATTTTGTCTAGTAATTCGCTTGAAATAAAGAAGTAACATACGTAAATTCGTACGATTTCGTGAACAAATGTAGTAAACAATTTTCTCGTAGTGTTAACTTTTGTTATTATAAACATAACCTATTTAAATTTAGGATAGAGAAAAGAGGTTTATAAATGAAGCGTTATCAAAAAATAATTGGTCTTATGGTTGTATTTTGTCTCTTTGTACTTGCTGGATGTAGTGAATCAGGTTCAAAGCTTCGTAAACCATTAAATTGGGATTTAGAAACCTTCCAATTTACAAATCAAGATGGAAAGCAATTTGGTACAAAAGATTTAAAAGGGAAAGTTTGGGTTGCAGATTTTATGTTCACAAATTGTCAGACAGTTTGTCCACCAATGACTGCAAATATGGCCAAGCTTCAAAAGATGGCAAAAGAAGAGAAATTAGACGTTCAGTTTGTTTCATTTAGTGTAGATCCAGACCTTGATAAGCCAGAAAATCTGAAAGCTTTTATTCAAAAGTTTACAGAGGATACTAGTAACTGGAATTTATTAACGGGGTATTCGTTAGAAGATATTACAAAGTTTTCAAAAGATAATTTCCAATCACTTGTAGATAAGCCGGAGAACGGTCAGGTCATGCATGGTACATCATTTTATTTAATTGATCAAAACGGAAAAGTAATGAAAAAGTATAGTGGCATTAGTAATACGCCATACGAAGACATTATACGTGATATGAAGCGATTAGTGGGTTAAAAATAAGGGTGCATAGCACCCTTATTTTTTTGCATTAGTCTATCGATAAAATGTCATGTTGCTGGGGAAGTTTCGGCGCCCGAATTTCTAATACGCCGTTTTGATAAGAAGCTTTTGCCGCTTTTTTATTAATTGAATACGGCAATTTAATCAATCTTGATGCTTCTGAAATGGAACGTTCTCGGCGATAATAGTTATGGGATGTTTGTTCTTCTTCCTCTTCAAGTATCTCTTCTTTTACAGAGACTTTTAAGTATTCACTTTGTATTTCAATTTGGATTTGTTCTTTTTGTATACCTGGTAGTTCAGCTGTAACAACGAGTTCTTCACCAACTTCATATAAATCTACAGGGAATGTTAATAAACGGTTTCCTTTTTGGAAAAAATGATTTAAATCAGCGATTACATTGCGAAGAGGTGTTTGCTCGAAGAAATCATCAATTTGCTTTAAGTAATTACGAACCGGTGGGCGAGAAGAATCTTTTTTTTCTTCACTCATGGTATTCCCTCCTAGAAATCAATTTGCAATATCATATGACAAAAGCGGAGAAAGGTGAGTGCCTAGTTTTCATGTTTTCATAAAAAATTGTTAAAAATGTGAAATGGAGTGATTTTTTTATAGTTTTTGGTCGCCATATTCAGTTGATTATGCTAGTATAAATAGGGTTGATATAGTAGTATAGAGACAGAATGAAAACTGAAAGAGGGTAAGAAGTATGTGTGGTTTTGTAGGATGTTTATGTGAAAACCCTAGAGAGTTTTCAGAAACAGAAAAACATCAATTTGAAAATATGAACACGATGATTTTCCACCGTGGTCCAGATGACGAAGGATATTTTCGTGATGAACATGTACAATTTGGCTTCCGCCGTTTAAGCATCATTGACTTAGAGGCAGGACATCAGCCGCTAACTTATGAAAATGATCGATATGTAATTATTTTTAATGGTGAAATTTACAACTATGTAGAATTACGTGAAATGTTACTTGAAAAAGGTGCAACGTTTGCAACGCAATCTGATACAGAAGTTATCATTGCATTGTATGCACATATGAAAGAAAAATGTGTAGATTACCTTCGTGGTATGTTTGCATTTATGATTTGGGATCGTGAAGAAAAGAAACTTTTCGGTGCACGTGACCACTTCGGTATTAAACCTTTATACATCGCACAACAAGGTGATACTACATTCTTCGCATCTGAGAAGAAAAGTATTATGCATGTGATGGAAGATAAAGGCGTTAATCCAACGTCACTACAACATTACTTTACGTACCAATATGGTCCAGAGCCAGAAACTTTAACAATTGATGTTAATAAAATCGAGCCTGGTCATTATTTCGTAAAAGAAATCGGTAAAGAGATGGAAATCCATCGCTACTGGAAACCTTATTTCAACGCTTCAAGTGCAACGAAAGAGGAGCATATCCAAGCAATTCGTGATGTGTTATATGATTCAGTAAAAGTGCATATGCGTAGTGATGTACCAGTAGGTTCATTCTTATCTGGTGGTATCGATTCATCTATCATCGCTTCTATCGCAAGAGAAATGAATCCAAATCTTTTAACATTCTCTGTTGGTTTTGAGCAACGTGGTTTCAGTGAAGTTGATGTTGCGAAAGAAACTGCTGAGAAATTAGGCGTTAAAAACCATAACGTATTCATTTCAGCGAAAGAATTTATGGATGAGTTCCCAAAAATCATTTGGCATATGGATGATCCTTTAGCTGATCCAGCAGCTGTACCATTGTACTTCGTTGCGAAAGAAGCACGTAAACATGTAACAGTTGTTCTTTCTGGTGAAGGCGCAGACGAGCTATTTGGTGGTTATAACATTTACCGTGAGCCAAATTCACTAAAAATGTTCTCTTACATTCCTAGCCCAGGTAAGAGCGTTCTAAAAGCATTAAGTGGTGCTCTTAAAGAAGGATTTAAAGGTAAGAGCTTCCTAGAGCGTGGATGTACACCAATTGAAGAGCGTTACTATGGAAATGCTAAAATCTTCCGTGAAGAAGAAAAAGCTGAATTAATGAAGTATTACAATGAAAGTGTTAACTATATGGATATCACGAAACCATTGTATAACGAGATTAAAGATTATGATGATGTAAGTAAAATGCAGTACATTGACATGTTCACATGGTTACGCGGTGACATTTTATTAAAAGCTGATAAAATGACAATGGCAAACTCATTAGAACTTCGTGTACCGTTCTTAGATAAAGAAGTATTCGATGTTGCATCTAAAATTCCAACTGAATTTAAGATTGCTAACGGAACTACGAAAGCTATTTTACGTGAAGCAGCACGCGGAATCGTTCCAGATCACGTATTAGATCGTAAAAAACTTGGATTCCCAGTACCAATTCGTCACTGGTTAAAAGACGAAATGCATGATTGGGCTATAAATATTATAAACGAAAGTAAGACAGAGCATTTAATCGACAAACAGTATGTATTAAACTTACTGGAAGCACATTGTGCAGATAAAGGCGATTATAGCCGTAAAATTTGGACTGTACTTGCGTTTATGGTATGGCACCAAATTTATGTTGAGCATAAATACGATACGAATAAGTTCCATGAAGAAACAAAACGTGCGTATAGCTTAGTTTAATTAGAAAAACCTTAAGATCGCATACGGTCTTAAGGTTTTTTTCATAAATAGGAAGTATTATTGATACAATAATAGTAAAAGGATGGACAACATATGATTACGTTTGAGAAAGTTACTGTAGAAAATGAAAGCGTTGTTAAAGAAATGTTTAAATCGCATAGTTTAGGTGAGAAAAAGGTACAGTACTGTGTGAAAGTTGATGATACATATATTGGTGTAATAGATTATAGTGTACAAGAGGAACGGGCTGTTTTATCACAGCTAATTATTCATTTTGATTACCAAGGTTACGGTTATGGTACAAATACGTATTTTACATTTGAAGAAATGATGAAACAAAGAAATGTGAAAGAAATAAAAGTGCTACAAGAGAAATTAACAGAAAAGGCGAAGTCTTTCATAGAGAGTTTTGGTTTTACTTCAGAAGATGAAGAGTATGTAAAGAAAATATAACGATGATTATTTATGCGATACAATAAATATAAGGCAGGTGGATGTATGACGATGACTTCTGGTCTTGTATTAATTGGAGGGTGCTTTATAGTAGCAGAATTATGTCATATAATCATTCGGAAAAGAATGATTAAGAAAAAAAAGCCGTATGAATTACAATACGTCCCTGTCTTTTTCATTATGTTTTGTATGCTTAGTGCATTGCAAAATCTAACAAACTTTCCACCACTTGTAAATGTTTTTTTAAAGTTCGGTTTACTTTATAGTGGTGTTGGAATAGCACTTTTATTTATTTTATTTTGCATACGTTATGTTCACTATCAATCGTATATATTTATTTTAAATTGGTTAAAGCAAGATGATAGAAACCGCCTTACATAAGGCGGTTTTTTTATTTGCAATTGTAACAGAACTTGTACATTTCACATAAAATAGGACGAGTAGAAATGCAAACATATTACAAGAAAGGGGCGGGGCAATAAAATGAAACTTGTTATAGACGCAGGGCACGGTGGATATGATTCTGGTGCTGTTGGTAATGGTTTAGTAGAAAAAAACTTAACACTTCAAATTGCTAGACGCGTTCGAGACATTTTAACGGTAAATTACCCAATTACAATTAAAATGACACGTGATAGTGATGTGTTTATTTCTTTATCTGAACGTGCTAATATTGCTAATGCTTTCAGTGCGGATTATTTTATTTCATTTCATATTAATAGCGGCGGGGGTACAGGTTTTGAAAGTTATATTTATAATGCGTTATCCAATAGCAGCACTGCATATGCAAAGCAACAAAAAATGCATACAGCTGTCAATCCTGTATTAACAAAATATGGTCTTCGTGATCGAGGAGCAAAAAAAGAAAATTATGCGGTATTAAGAGAAACCGCAATGGATGCAATTTTAACTGAGACTGCTTTTATTGATACAGCTTTTGATGCAAATTTATTAAAAAATCCACAATTTATTGAAGATCTAAGTCAAGCGTATGCAAATGGAATAGCAGCTATTTTTGGAGTAACTCCAAATCCACAACATCCTAACCCACAACCGGTACCTCAAACGAAGGGAATCGCTTATGTTCTTGGGAAAAATGTAAATTTAAGAAATGGTCCATCAACTTCTTCCTCAGTTATTCGTCAATTAAATTCTCCAGAATCTTACGTTGTATATCAAGAAAGTAACGGATGGCTAGATTTGGGGAATGGACAATGGGTGTATAATGATTTTTCTTACATTAATTTTGTAAAGACAAGCAATAGTGATGGAAGCCCGATTGGGGTTGCATATATACAAGGGATGAATGTAAATTTAAGAAGTGGTCCATCAACTACATCTGCAGTTATCCGCCAATTAAATTCTCCAGAATCTTATTTAGTATATATAAATGAAAATGGTTGGTTAAACCTTGGGGGAAATCAGTGGGTATATAATGACTCAGCGTATATTAAGTATACTCAATATTAGGAATTAAAATGATAGTGCAATATGGATGCGTATCCTTGTTATGTATAACAAGGGTACGCATTTTAATAACAACATTTTTTTTCATACTTATGCACTATGTTTTAAAAAGAAACATTAGAAAAGCGGATAGAATCTAAATAGTATATATTAAAAAAGTTTTCTGATATACATTGACAATGTATGTAAGATACATTAATCTTTAAATGTTAATGATAATCGATTTCATCTAGGGAGGACATATGATACATACTAAAAAACTAATTATGTTCTGCATTATGATACTCATGGTTGTAATTGCAGGATGTAGTAAAGAAGAGAAAAAAGAAAATAATATATCAGCGAAAGCAAAAGATTCATATACGGTAAAGCATGCAATGGGTGAAACGACAGTAAATGGTACACCTAAAAAAGTTGTTGTTTTAACAAATGAAGGCGCAGAGGCTCTCCTAGCTGTGGGCGTAACGCCAGTGGGGACTACGAAACCACGTGCTGGTGATGAATGGTATCCTCATTTAGCGAAAGAGTTAAAAAACACGGAAGTTGTAGGAACTGAACGTGATATTAATTTAGAGGCTGTAATGAAGCTTAAGCCAGATTTAATTATCGGAAATAAAATGCGTCATGAAAAAATATATGATCAGCTAAAAGAAATCGCACCAACTGTTTATGCAGAAACATTACGCGGTGATTGGAAAGAAAACTTTACACTTTATACAAAAGCTGTAAATAAAGAAAAAGAAGGGCAAAAAGCTCTTGATGATTATAAAAAACGCATTGAAGGAATGAAAGAGAAGTTGGGCGATAAATTGAATTCTAAAGTTTCTATTATTCGTTTCGTGCCAGGTGATGTTCGTATTTATCAAAAAAACTCATTCTCGGGCGTTGTTTTAAATGATATTGGATTTAAACGACCACCATTACAAGATAAAGATGATTTTGCGATAAAAGGAATTACAAAAGAGCAGATTCCAAATATGGACGGAGACTACTTATTCTATTTCACGTCTGATAAAGATGCAGATAAGAATAATGAAGGAAATTCGTTAGCGAAGGAATGGACAGAAGATCCACTCTTTAAGCAACTACAGGCTTCTAAAAATAATAAAGTATTCCAAGTAGATGAGGTAATTTGGAATACAGCAGGCGGTATTAAAGCTGCGAACCTTATGTTAGATGATATTGAAAAATATTTCCTTAAATAAATGATAAAATACATCACTTTTACGAAGTGATGTATTTTTAGTTTGTAAAAATACAGAAAATTCCTTCTTTCAGGGTGTCATAAGTTGTACAATAAAATCAATCATGTGATAAAGGAGTGGGGAAGAATGAAAGCTATTCATAAAGATTGGATCTTGTTTAATGGGAGAATGATTAATACGAAAGAAGAACAGCCGATGGTAGCATTAGAAGAGCGAGGCTTCCAATTTGGTGATGGGATTTATGAAGTATTTAGACTATACGATGGCAAGCCTCATTTATTAGATTTACATTTGGAACGATTCTTTAACTCTATGGCAGAAATAAAACTAATTCCACCATTTACGAAGGAAGAATTAGTAGAAGAGTTATATCAAATGATTGAAAAAAATCAATTTCAAGAAGATGGGAATGTATATTTACAAATATCAAGAGGTGCACAACCGCGCAATCATTTATATGAATCAGATTTACAACCGACATATTTTGCAAATCTTGTTTCGTTCCCAAGACCAGTTGCTTCAATGGAGGCAGGGATTAAGGTGACAGTAGAAGAGGACATCAGGTGGAAGTTTTGCCATATAAAATCTTTAAATTTGCTTCCTAATATCATGATCAAAAACAAAATAAATGAACAAGGGTATCAAGAAGCAATATTAGTACGAGATGGTATTGTGACTGAAGGGTGTCATTCCAATTTCTTTATCGTGAAGAATAATAAGTTGATTACACATCCAGCGGATCATTTCGTTTTACATGGTATTACACGTCACTATGTAATTACATTAGCGAAAGAGTTACATATCGATGTAGAGGAGCGAGAGTTTTCATTACAAGAAGTATATGAGGCTGAGGAGTGCTTCTTTACAGCGACGCCACTTGAAATATTCCCAGTCGTTCAAATTGGTGATGAACAGTTCGGGGCTGGTGAAAGAGGAACAATTACGAAAAAACTACAAGCTGCATACGAAGAGAGGATTCGTTTGTTGAAAGTGACAAATTAATCATGAAGAAAAAAGCTGGTATTCTTCCAGCTTTTTTTCATGATATAATTCAAGCATAGGACAAGTTTTGAAAACGCTGTAAAAAGACCTGCGGTAGTATGTCAACTGAAAAATAATATCTTTTGAAGTTATCAAAGGACAAATTGCTTAAAAAAGACATCACGAAACTAGACCAGTATTTTATGTAAAA
>NZ_JAKUFX010000153.1:0-12594 GCF_022663635.1 Bacillus cereus group sp. BfR-BA-01356
GGTTTATTTGAGATGCTTATTTTTAAGAGTATGCTTTTATTTTAGGAATGTTTTGATCCGATGAGTCGAAAGCTCAGGTTGTGCTCACTCTTAAGTTGATGGGCATGGTGTTGCATCCCCCACTAATGATTAAAAACTCAGAATAAAACGAAGTTCACACATTCAAGAAAATACGGGGTGAGGGGCATATGAATCAACAAATTGAACAAACAGATTTAAAACGAACAATGAAAAGTAGACACCTATTTATGATTGCACTCGGCGGTGTTATCGGAACCGGGTTATTTATGGGATCTGGTCAAATTGTCCATAATGCCGGACCTGGTGGTGCTATTCTTGCATTTTTAGTCGGTGGATTTGTTATGTATTTAACGATGTTATGTCTTGGTGAATTATCCGTCGCTATGCCAGAAGCAGGTTCATTCCAAAGTTATGCAAGCAAATTCATTTCACCTGGTTTTGGATTTGTTGTCGGTTGGATGTATTGGTTAAATTGGGCTGTTACAGTTGGCGTAGAGTTAACAACTGTAAGTATTTTAATGAAACGCTGGTTTCCAGACGTTTCTTCCTGGATTTGGTGCGTTACATTTGCAGCAGCACTCTTCCTCGTAAACGCTTTATCAGCAAAAGCATATGCAGAAGCAGAGTTTTGGTTCGCAAGTGTAAAAGTCGCAACAATTGTTATTTTCATCGTACTTGGCGGCGCTGTTATGTTCGGTCTACTAGACTTTAATGGAAAGCCAGCTCCAATGCTTCATAATTTCACTGAAAATGGCGGGCTATTTCCAAATGGTGCATTAGCTGTTCTTCTTACGATGATTACAGTAAATTACTCCTTCCAAGGAACAGAATTAATCGGAATCGCTTCAGGCGAAAGTGAAAATCCTGAAAAAACAATTCCAAAAGCAATTAAAAACACAATTTGGCGAACTCTCTTCTTCTTCGTCTTAGCGATATCAGTTGTTGTAGGTTTACTCCCATGGCAAGAGGCTAATCTAGTCGAAAGTCCCTTTGTACTTGTATTTGATGTAGCCGGTGTCCCATATGCAGCAGACATTATGAACTTTGTTATTATTACAGCTGTATTATCCGTTGCTAACTCTGGTCTCTACGCAAATTCTCGTATGCTGTGGGCGATGGCAAAACAAGGAATGGCAAGTCCAGCATTTACGAAATTAACTAAAAAAGGTGTACCGCTAAATGCATTAATTTTCAGCCTAATTTTCGCTAGCCTATCCTTACTAACAAGTGTATTTGCGGCAGATACTGTCTTTCTAGTTTTAACATCTATTGCAGCAATGGCTGCCGTTGTAGTTTGGATGTCAATCGCCGCTTCACAGTTTTTCTTCCGTAGAAATTTCGTGAAAAATGGTGGCGACATAAATGATTTAAAATATCGTACACCGCTCTATCCACTCGTTCCAATCGTAGCGTTCTCGCTCAATTTCATTACATTTGTTAGTTTGGCTTTCATTCCAGATCAAAGAATTGCTCTTTATTGCGGCATTCCATTTATGATTATTTGTTACATTTTATACCAAGTTAAATATAAAAAAATTGTCACACTTGAACAGCCACGAACTGTCACACAAGAAATAAACTAAATATACAAAATATTCAGCTATCTTTCTTATCATAAGATAGCTTTTTTCTATTTCTTGGATATCCTGGTATAACTTTATTTATCTTAAAATTTTCACAATCACGTTTTTCTCTGGAAAATAGTTTACAATGTAATCAAGTTACAAATGATATTCACCTTAAAAAGTGTGCATTTGTGTCTATTTTTTAACAATATATCAAAAACTATTGCCTTCTATAAATTAATAGGTTTATATTGTTTTATTGGCATAGTTTCAATCCAAGGAGAAAGGAGATTTTCAATCGTGCAACTAAAGAAAGCGTTTTGGAAGTTGGCTTCACTTCTTCCGTTATCATTACTTCTGTTCCTCGGTGGCTGTGATAAAAAACTCGCAGTATTAAATCCGCAAGGACCTGTTGCAAAAGCACAGTATGATTTAATTGTTTGGTCATTCTTGCTTATGTCATTAATTATCGCAATTGTATTCATTCTGTTTACAGTCATCTTGATTCGTTATCGTGAAAAACCAGAGAATATGGACTATGAGCCACCTGAACAACACGGTAACACATTACTAGAAATTATTTGGACGCTTGTTCCTGTTATTATCGTTATCGCATTATCGATTCCAACAGTAAAAGCAACTTATGCTTCGGAAGAGGTTCCGAAAGAGTCCAAACATATTAAACCAGTTGAAATTTATGTTACATCTGCAAACTGGAAATGGTTATTCAGTTACCCAGAGGAAAAAATTGAAACCGTTAACTATTTAAACATCCCAGCTGGTGTACCAATTCAATTCAAACTGACTTCTGTCGGCCCAATGAATGCTTTCTGGGTACCAGAACTTGGTGGTATGAAGTACACAATGGATGGCATGATTATGGATCTTTATTTACAAGCTGATAAGCCAGGTTCTTACCTAGGTCGTAGTGCGAACTTCTCTGGTGAAGGATTCACTCACATGGAGTTCGAAGTTGAAGCAAAAACTAAAGAGAAATATGACAAGTGGGTTAAAGAAGTACAAGAAACTGCTCCTAAACTAACAGAAGCTAAGTACAACGAAATTGTTAAACCTGGTGTAGTTGGTCGTATGACATTCTCTAGTCACCACTTAAGTTATGTAGATCCAAAATCACTTGAATATTGTGATTACAACTACTACAAAAACAAAAAATAATAGCTATTATTCCAACAGATTGGAGTGAACACAGTGAAGCTTGATGAATTCTTTGTCACAGGTGATCCGATTATTTACGGTGCAGACGCTTCTATCGTTCTTGTGACATTAGCAATCATTTTCGTACTAACAAAGTATAAAAAATGGAAATGGCTTTGGGACGAATGGTTAACAACTGTTGACCATAAAAAAATCGGAGCTATGTATATTATTTCTGCGGTTATCATGTTATTCCGTGGTGGTATGGATGGTTTAATGATCCGTGCACAGTTAACATTCCCAGAAACAACTTATTTAAACGCTGAACACTATAACGGAATCTTTACAACGCATGGTACAGTAATGATTCTTTTCATGGCAATGCCATTCGTTATGGGATTAATGAACCTTGTAGTACCATTACAAATTGGTGCTCGTGACGTTGCATATCCGTTCTTAAATGCTTTAAGTTTCTGGTTATTCTTTGTCGGAGCAATGTTATTCAACATCGCTTTCGTAATCGGTGGTTCTCCAGACGCTGGGTGGACTTCTTACTTCCCAATGGCAGGTACAGAGTTTACTTCAGGCGTAGGAAATAACTACTACGCAATTGCATTACAGATTTCAGGTCTCGGTACGCTAATGACCGGTATTAACTTCCTTGTTACTATCTTAAAAATGCGTACACCTGGTATGACTTTAATGAGAATGCCAATGTTTACTTGGTCAATCTTAATTACAACAATTATCATTATTTTCGCTTTCCCAGTATTAACAGTTGCTCTTGCATTAATGACATTTGACCGTCTATTCGATGCTCACTTCTTTACGATGGCGAGCGGCGGTATGCCGATGTTATGGGCCAACCTGTTCTGGGTATGGGGTCACCCTGAAGTATATATCGTTATTTTACCGGCATTCGGTATTTTCTCTGAAATCATTAGTACATTCTCACGTAAACGTCTATTCGGTTACAGTGCGATGGTATACTCAATGGTTGCAATTTCTTTACTAAGTTTCGTCGTATGGCTTCACCACTTCTTCACGATGGGTGCAGGTCCAGCGGTTAACTCATTCTTCTCGATTTCGACAATGGCGATTTCGATTCCAACCGGGGTTAAGATCTTTAACTGGTTGTTTACACTGTATAAAGGACGTATTCGTTTTACAGTTCCAATGCTTTGGTCATTGGCATTTATTCCAAACTTCGTAGTCGGTGGGGTTACAGGGGTTATGCTTGGAATGGCAGCAGCTGATTATCAATACCATAACAGCTACTTCCTAATCGCTCACTTCCACTACGTATTAATCGCAGGTACAGTATTCGCTATGCTTGCTGGATTCACATTCTGGTATCCAAAAATGACTGGTCATATGTTAAATGAACGCCTAGGTAAATGGACATTCTGGATCTTTATGAGCGGATTCAACATCTGTTTCTTCCCAATGTACTTCTTAGGTTTAGACGGTATGACTCGTCGTATGTACACTTACTCTGAAAGTCTTGGATGGGGATGGCTAAACCAAATCGCATCTGTTGGTGCGGTAATGATGGGTATCGGCTTCCTACTTCTTTGCTACAACGTAATTTGGAGTGCACGTCACGGTGAACGTGACACAACTGGAGATCCATGGGATGGTCGTACACTTGAATGGGCAACTCACTCTCCTGTACAACATTACAACTTCGCGAAGCTTCCTGAAATTAAAGAAGCTGATGCTTTCTGGTACATGAAAAAACGCGGAGAAACAGTTACACCAGCAGCAGAAGATATTAAACCAATTCACATGCCAAGTAACTCTGGTGTGCCTATTATTGCGTCTGGATTCTTCGGTCTTGCAGGTTTCGCATTAGTATTTAGCTGGTTCTGGCTTGCAGCAATCGGTGGTATTGGTATTTTAGCTTGCTTAATCTATCGTTCATTCGATTATGATGAAGGCTACTATATCAGTGTTGATGAAATTAAAAAAACAGAACATATAGCATGAGAGGTGAAATGACATGGCGGCTTTAGATAAAAGCTTACCTTTGGAATATCAATCCGAACAAAGCAGATTGAATATCCTAGGATTCTGGATTTTTCTTGGGGCTGAAATTATGCTGTTCGCAACACTTTTCGCCTCTTATCTAGTCCTTGCTGGTCGTACGGCAGATGGCCCAACACCAGCGCAATTGTTTGAACTTAAAACGCTTTTAATTCAAACATTACTACTTTTAACAAGTAGTTTCACATGTGGTATCGTAATTCATGAAATGCGTAAGCATAACCAAAAAGCGATGCTTGGATGGTTCGTCCTTACATTACTTTTAGGTGCAGGTTTCCTATTCTTCGAGATCGAAGAGTTCATTATGTACATTGGTGAAGGCGCAACAATTCAAACAAGTGCTTTCTTATCTGGATTCTTCGTTCTTCTTGGAACGCACGGAGCTCACGTAACAGGCGGTATCATTTGGGCAACTTGTGTTATTATCCAAATTTTAAAACGAGGTTTAACACCAGTTACAGCTCGTAAAGTATTCATTATCAGCTTATACTGGCATTTCCTTGATCTTGTTTGGGTCTTTATTTACACACTAGTTTACTTGAACGGGATGGTGGCGTAAATGGCTCAAAACAACAATCAAGCAAACGGGCATGCGCATAGCGGATTCCCTTGGTCACACGTTTTCGGATTTATTTTATCGCTTGCATTAACGTTTCTAGCGTTATACGTGGCACTTTACACAACATTGCCACTTTCAACAGTCTTAACAACTATTATCATAATGGCTGTTGCGCAAGCATTGTTACAATTAATTATGTTCATGCATTTAAAAGAAGGAGAAGGAAGAGTTCAAATTCTTACAATGATATACAGTTTCTTCGTTGCAACTGCAACGGTTGGTTTAACTGTATGGATCTTCTTCTCAATGTAATGTACATGAAAAAGACTGCTGAGATTCCTCAGCAGTCTTTTTTTATCCCCTCTATTACATCCACATTACGGAATTAACAGCATAATCATGAAAAATATACTTATTATGACAAATGTTAAGAAAAGTCTTTCTTTATGAAATCGAATCCATATGCGTTGCTTTTCTACCTATTATATGGCTAAATAGGTACTATATTTATTTGAAGGGAGAGAACGCAATGGAACATCATACTTCTGTTCTATCACTTATGGTTGTCGTTGCAATCGCGTTTTTCGTTCCCCTTTTGTTACAACGCTTTAAATTAAAAGCACTTCCTGTGGTCGTTGCAGAAATTATTGCAGGAATCTTTGTAGGTAAAAGTGGGTTTAATATTATTGAGCCAGATATATGGCTTCAAGTTTTATCAACATTAGGATTTATCTTCCTCATGTTCTTAAGCGGTTTAGAAATTGATTTTTCTATCTTTAAACAAAAAGGGAAAAAAAATACGACAAACGAACCAAATACATTTCAGGCAGCAAGCATTATCTTCTTATTTATTTTCATCTTATCTTATGCCCTATCATTACTATTCGTATGGCTAGGATTCGTAGATAATGCAATGTTCATGACTTTAATTATTTCAACTATTTCTTTAGGTGTTGTTGTACCAACATTAAAAGAGAATAACTTAGGAAAAACAGCAATTGGGCAAATCATTTTATTAGTCGCTGTTATTGCGGATTTAGTTACAATGATTTTACTCGCTGTATTCGTCGGATTAAATTCGGAAAGCGGCCAAAGCATGTGGCTTCTTCTTCTTCTATTCGGCGCTGGTATTGTTATTTACTTCGTTGCAAAACGTTTTAAAAACATTCCATACTTAGATAGTTTAAAAGCTGGTAGTGTACAAATTGATACACGAGCTGTTTTTGCACTCATTTTAATCTTAGTTGGGTTATCGGAATCTGTTGGAGCAGAAAATATTTTAGGCGCCTTCTTAGCAGGTGTACTTGTATCGTTATTATCACCAAATGAAGATATGGTGGAAAAACTTGATTCTATCGGCTATGGTTTCTTCATCCCTATTTTCTTCGTAATGGTTGGTGTAAATCTAGAGGTGTGGTCTATTTTCAAAGAACCTTCTAGCATGCTAATGATCCCAATCTTAATTGTAGGACTCTTTATTTCAAAACTCTTACCATCACTCGTCTTAAGAAAATGGTATCCACGTAATATCGTACTTGGAAGTGCAATTTTATTAACATCGACACTTTCTTTAGTTATTGCGGCTGCACAAATTGGTGAAAAACTGGAGATCATCAGTCCAAGTTTATCTGCCTCTCTTATTTTAAGCGCAGTTATTACTTGTATTTTTGCACCTATATTGTTTAAAAAAATGTTCCCAAAAGTAGAAACACCAAAACCAAAAGTAGCTATTATTGGCGCGAGCAGAATTACCCTTCCGTTATCATTAGATTTAAAACGAGAAGATTATGACGTAACGCTATATATGATGCGTCAAAACAAAATAAATGATGAAGAAGCGAAATCGCAAGACTTCCCTATCGTGAAATTGGATGACATCACAATCGCATCATTAACTGAACAAACAGCATTTGATGCAGATCGCGTCGTTGTTGCAACAAGTGATGATGAACAAAACTTATTATTGGCAGAACATGCAAAAGAGCTAGGTGTTGAACATGTTATTGCAAGTGTAGAAGATCCACTTCTACAAGAAAAAGCAACGCAAGAACATATCGCTGTATTCTCAACAATTAACTCTACACGTATTTTATTACGTGCGCTTATTGATAAACCTAGTCTCGTTCGCTTAATTACAACAGCAAACGAAACAGTCCGTGAAGTTGAACTACGGAGCAATAAATATAACGGCGTTGCACTTCGTCGCCTTCCGTTTTTAGGTGATGTACTAGTCATTCAAATTTATCGTGGAAATAAAGCATTAATCCCACATGGGGATACAAGACTACAACACGGTGATACATTACTTGTAACAGGCTCAAAAGAACATATCGATACACTAAAAAACATATTAGAATAAAAAAATGCCCCTCACATAATTGAGGGGCATTTTTTCCATTTCATATGGTAAAATGTTACTATCACATATTATGGGGATGGATTACATTATGTCTATTATAACTTTAGCTCTCTTATTATTAGCCGAAATACTCGTTGCCATTATTCTCATCGGTGTTAGTATTGAGATTTGTAGTTACGGATGGAAAAAATCGAATGGAATAAAATATTCTTGCCTCCTACTTTCACTCCTTCTCGGAACTGCTAGCATACTCGGACTTCTCGCCGCACCTGCCTATTTCTTTATACAATTAACAGAAAAAGCGTTATAAGAAAGGATGTTAATATGATTACCGTGAAAAATATTGAGGGATCTGAAACTTACGTATTACGTCAAAAAATTTTACGCCCCAATCAAACATTAGCAGATTGTAAATACCCTTCCGATTATGAAACAGACACCTTCCACTTAGGCGCATTTATAAACGATGAACTAATTAGTATCGCTTCCTTCTCAAAAGAAATATATCCCGACTTACCAACGGGTATTCATTATCGTCTACGAGGAATGGCAACATTACCTGCATTTCGAAACAACCGTGCTGGAAGCTCCTTAATTCAGAAGGCGGAACAAATCTTGCAAGAACGCCAAGCAAATATATTATGGTGTAATGGCCGAATTACTGTAGCTGACTATTACAAACACTTAGGCTTTCAGGAATATGGTGAAATCTTTGAAATTGAACCGATTGGCCTTCATAAAGTACTATATAAAAGAATATGAGAAAAGCTTTCCTCAATATGGGAAAGCCTTTCTTATATTTCAATCTTCTCTTTTTATTTTTTTCATATATATGTATATAAACAAACTTGGAACTAAAAAACAAGCAAACATAATAAGTCCTGTCATACTAATTTCCTTTATCGAAATATCTGGTGTTACAACGATACAAATAGCTAAAATCCCAATAATAATACCCACCGGAATGAATAATAGCTTCATAAAATAACGACGCGACACTCCGCCCGTATGCTCATACACTTCCACTGAATTTTTCAGATTTAAAAAGTTAATAATTATTATCCCGCCCATAAATACCATTAATAAATCCGAAACACTTTCATATCCTGCCCCTTGCAAGACATAGCGGTAAAAGACGATAGCTAGTATGACGATATTTTGTAAGATGAAAGCTAATCTAATATGTTTTAACCCTTCAATCATTAAACGTTCATCTTTCACGATTTTCATCCTACCACTCCTTTTCCTCCCAAAACAAATCATTCAACGTTTTATCTACTGCATAACAAATTTTTAAACATAAATCTAAAGATGGATTGTATTTCCCCTTCTCAATTAAACTAATCGTTTGCCTTGTAACGCCTACTTTTTCTGCTAATTGTTGCTGTGTTAAATCTAACTGAACACGCGCGACTTTTATTTTACTTACAGCCATTCATGTTCCTCCTCTACCTCTATTGTAACATATACATTCCATTAAGTAATTTATATTTTACGAAATCAATTAAGTTTTCACCTTATCCCAATTGGTGCTGGCTAATACACAGTGAGGATATCTCCTACTGCCTATAGTTTCACTTTATTATACACAAAAAGGGAGCCTCCCATAAGAAGGCCCTCTCCTATATTTATATTATAAGAATAAATGACACCCAAATAAGAATGCAAATAAGTATAGTAATGGATGTACTTCCATCCCTTTACCCTTCACAATTTTCAAGACTGGATATACTAAAAATCCAATTGCGATTCCATTTGCAATACTAGATGTTAACGGAATACCTATAAAAATTAAAAATGCTGGTAACGCATCTTCAAATTCATTCCAATTAATATCTCGAATGCTTTGTGCCATTAAACTACCTACTATAATTAATGAAGGAGCTGTAATAGCGGCTACACTTGATAAAGAAGCAATAACAGGACTAAAAAATGCCGTTATAATTGTTAGACCAACAACTACAATCCCTGTTAATCCAGTTTTACCACCTGCAGCAATACCTGCTGACGATTCAATCGTCGCTGCTGTTGGGCTTGTTCCAAAGATAGAACCTGTAGTCCCGCCAATCGCATCTGCAATAAACGCTTTACCAAAACGCTTCTCTGTATTGTCTGTAATTAAACCTGCTTGTTTAATTAAACCAAGTAATGCACCTGTTGTATCGAATAAAAGTACAAGTAAAAATGAAAATACAACGCCGTATAATCCGTATTCAATTACATCTGAAAAGGCATTGATTGGGTTTGAAACGATGATACCCTCTGGTAAATGAGGCATCGCCACAATTTTATCAGCAAACTTCAATTGCCCTGTAAAGAAGGCAATAATTCCTGTCACAATCATACTAATAAATAATGCACCGCTCACACGCAATGTCATTAATACCGCCGCTAATATTAAACCAATTAAAGTTAAAATAACAGCTGGAGAATGAAAATCACCAATCGTAACTAAATTAGACGGATGATCCACGATAATTCCAGAAAGGCGCAATCCAATAAAAGCAATAAATAGTCCAATTCCACCTGCAATTGCATGCTTTAAACTATCAGGAATTGCTAAAATTAACTTTTGTCTAAACGAAGTAAAAGATAATAAAAGAAAAATAATCCCCGTTACAAATACAGCTGAAAAGGCAACTACATATGTAATCCCTTCTGCCTTCTGTACAACAGAATAAGCAAAATATGCATTCATTCCCATAGCTGGAGCAATAACAATCGGATAATTCGCGAAAATCGCCATACCTACTGTTCCAACAACGGTTGCAATAATTGTTGCTGTAAACGCTTGGTCAAATGGTACACCTGCATCAGATAATATTTTTGGATTGATGACAAGAATATACGCAAATGTAAAAAAAGTTGTGATGCCAGCTAAAAACTCTTGCTTCACAGAAGTGTTATATTTTTGTAATTGAAACATGCTTATGTACCCTTCCTACACCTGAATTATTATCACACATTCTTTTTCTTACTAGTATGTGAGAAAATATAATACTTAATCTTAACAATCAATAAAAAGAAGAGTCAATATATTCCCTAATAGTTCGAATTTTAAGTTTAAGTCTGACAAGTACAGATGTAGTACAGTTCATTATGATTATTTTTGTAGCATAACAGATAGAAATGTTTTATAATTTGAAATAGTTAAATATTTAGTAAACGCATTCAAATATCGTTCACTCTACAAGGGGGATTCTTCTTATGCAGCACACAAACAAATCTGGAACTTTAAATCGTGGTTTAAAAGAACGACATATTACTTTAATGTCACTGGGCTCAGCTATTGGCGTTGGACTATTTTTAGGATCCGCTTCCGCCATTAAACTAGCAGGTCCTTCTATTTTGCTAGGCTATATGATTGCCGGTCTCGTTATTTTTTTCATTATGCGAGCGCTTGGGGAAATGGCAATTGAACAACCTGTTGCTGGTTCTTTTAGTAAATATGCATATGATTATATTGGACCACTCGCTGGTTATATTACTGGCTGGAATTACTGGTTCTTATGGGTTGTTACTTGTATGGCTGAAATTACAGCAGCTGGTATTTACATGCAGTACTGGTTCCCAGATATCCCGCGCTGGATTTGGGCATTACTTGCTCTATTATTAATGAGCGCTTTTAACTTCTTATCGGTAAAAGTATTTGGAGAACTTGAGTTTTGGTTTGCTCTCATTAAAATTGTCACAATTATCTGTATGATAGTAGTCGGAGCTGGTATTATTTTATTCGGATTCGGAAACGGTGGTATCGCTACTGGTATTTCAAATCTTTGGTCACATGGTGGCTGGTTCCCAAATGGATTTTCTGGGTTACTACTCTCCATGCAGATGGTACTATTCGCTTATTTAGGCGTTGAATTAATCGGTGTTACAGCTGGTGAGGCTCAAAATCCGAAGAAAACACTCGCAAAGGCAATCGATAACGTATTTTGGAGAATTCTACTCTTTTACGTTGGGGCATTATTCGTTATGATGGCAATTTATCCATGGAACGAACTTGGCGAGAAAGGCAGTCCATTCGTATTAACATTCCAACAAATTGGTATCGCAAAAGCAGCAGGTATTATTAACTTTGTCGTATTAACAGCAGCTCTTTCTTCTTGTAACGGTGGTTTATTTAGTACAGGCCGTATGCTATATACATTAGCTCAGCAGAAAAAAGCTCCTGAAAGATTTGGTCGTTTAAATAAAAATGGCATTCCAAGCCAAGGAATTGTAGCAACTGCTATCGTTTTACTAATTGGTGTTATATTAAACTATCTTGTACCTGCAAAGGTATTTACATGGCTTACTAGCATTTCAACTTTCGGTGCAATTTGGACTTGGGGAATTATATTAGTCGCTCAAATTAAATTCCGTAAAAGCTTGCCTACTCAAAATAAACAAAAGTTATCGTATAAAATGCCTTTATACCCATTAAGCTCATATTTCTCACTCGTTTTCCTTGTATTAGTATTAGGTATAATGGCGTATTCAGAAGATACACGAATTGCATTGATTGTCGGCCCAATTTGGCTTATCGGCTTAGCAATCGTATATTACATGAAAGGGTTTCATAAGATTGATGAAACACCTAACTCAAAAATTAGTTAAGCAAAACATCCCTTCCTTATTACTTGGAAGGGATGTTTTTATATCTATATAAATATTTCTCAACAAAATTCACGGTATTTTTACAATTTTTTAATATTTTTTATGTTTTCCGTCTTTATTTTTATAGAAAAATAAATTACATTATTAAAGCACATATATTTATTATTAGGGGGATTCTTCTACATGCCCATCAACTTAAAAATCTTCACTACCCCCAAGTGTAAAAAAACGTTATTCTTTCTAAAAAAGCTAGACTAGAAAGGATGACGTTTTCTTATGAATCTCTCGAT
>NZ_JAKUFX010000154.1:0-12424 GCF_022663635.1 Bacillus cereus group sp. BfR-BA-01356
TTTTACATAAAATACTGGTCTAGTTTCGTGATGTCTTTTTTAAGCAATTTGTCCTTTGATAACTTCAAAAGATATTATTTTTCAGTTGACATACTACCGCAGGTCTTTTCACTTTGTAAACCCATTTAATGTAAGCGTTTTTAAAATTATTCACCGTAAAAATAATGATTTAAAAGAGCAAAAATACACGTCACTTACATTAATCACTGCCTGTTACTAAAAGGTCATCCCTTACTGTTATTAATAACTTTTGATCAGCAATAGCTTGTCCTTCTACTACTTCTAATGATTCAATATAACCACTGATCCCTATCTTAATTTCTACTTTCTGTTTATCTATTGTTTCAATTAATGCTAATTTCTCCCACTCATATACGTAAGAACTTTCCGTAACAAATAACTTCTCTACTTTCCCGTAACAAGGACTATACACGCATTCTATAACCGTCTTCACTTTATACACTCCTCCTTCTTATTAGTTGGTACTGAAACGTTGCATATCCCTCCTTTAGATATATCAATTATTATTTATGCAAAATGCGTACCAATCTCCAATTCCTATTTAAAATGAAGGTTTCTCAAAAAAAAAACTTCATAACCGCAAAATTTTTCTATCATTTCAGAGATTTTAAAAGGAAAATAGCAAAAAATTTTTGCGATTTTATAAGAATTTTAATAAAATTATAAAAAGTCAGTCTTCATAGGGTGGAATGAGGAGAAGATAATCTATGCGTACAGAAGAAATTAATTTAAAACAGATCATTGAAATGAATATGCTATATGAAACTTTACTCAATGAACTCGACATCGGAATTCATATTATTAATGAGGAAAGTAAGACGATTATCTATAACCGCAAAATGATGGAAATTGAATCAATGGAGCGCTCAGATGTGCTATATAAAAGTCCTTTAGAAGTATTCGCATTTGAGGAAAATAAAAATAGTACTCTTATAGAGGCATTAAAATTTGGAAAAACAAAGAAAAATATAAAACAAACGTATTTTAACAATAAAGGACAAGAAATTACAACGATTAACGATACTTTCCCTATAATAGAAAATGGAAAAATTAAAGGCGCTATTGAAATATCAAAAGAAATTAGTAACTTAAAGCAAACGATAAAAATAGGTCCTTCTCGAAAACAAAGCACTAAATTTACCTTTGATCACATAATTGGTGATTCTGAAGCCATTCAATCAATCATTACAGAAGGAAAAAGAGTAATTCGTACATCTTCCTCCATACTTCTAGTAGGAGAAACAGGCACTGGTAAAGAACTATTTGCACAAAGCATCCATAATGAAAGTCAGCGTTCAACAAAACCCTTTATTTCACAAAACTGTGCCGCTATACCTGATACCTTAATGGAAAGCCTACTATTTGGCACAAATCGAGGTGCCTTTACAGGAGCAATAGATAAATCAGGCTTATTCGAAGAAGCAAACGGAGGAACTTTGTTATTAGATGAAATCAATTCATTAAGCCCAATACTTCAAGCTAAGTTGCTGCGGGCTATACAAGAAAAAACAATACGAAGAATCGGAGGTACACACGAAAAAGAAATTGATGTTCGCATTATAGCAACTATCAATGAAGATCCCTTTGAAGCCATCACACATAATCGATTAAGAGAAGACTTATATTACCGATTAAGCGTCGTTACTTTATGTCTTCCGCCTTTACGTGAAAGAAAAGAAGATATTCCAGCTCTTGTTCAGCACTTTATTGAAAAATATAATACTCAATTCGGGCTCAACGTAACCGATGTAGATGTAAATGTAAGAGAATTTTTCTATGCATACGATTGGCCTGGAAACGTACGGGAGTTGGAACATATAATTGAAGGTTCCATGAACTTGATAGAAGATGAAACCATCATTACAGCGTTTCATCTTCCTACTCGCTTTCGCGAACGAATAAAAACAGAATTCAATATGCAACATGCACTAACTAATCACAATACTGATGCACCTAAAACTTTAAAACACACAATAGAAAAAATGGAAAAGAACTACATTAACCAAATTCTTGAAGAGAATCATGGCAACATCTCACAAGCTGCAAAATTTTTAGGATTAAGTAGGCAAAACTTACAATATCGAATTAAAAAACTGCATTTACACATATGAAATAAACATGTCTCCAAGTGCAAAAACAACTTGGTAAAATATGTTATAACAAACATATAACATGCTAGAAAGGGGCTATATATATGAGTAATGATAAAAAATTAAAGTTATTACAATACTTATACTTTTTCCCTGCCATGCTCTGTATGATGTTATTCATTAATGCCGATGTAAGCAGCTCTCCTTATGCAAAGCTATTAGGAACAATTTTTGGCTCCTTTGCAGCTATTATGCTTGCTGCTTTTTGGAATTTAAAGCTACGTATAAAAAACGAAAAATCTTCGTAATACTAAAAAAATCGAGCTACTTAGCCCGATTTTTTTATTTGCCATTAAAACTCAACATTCTCTAAATACAACCCACTTGCCTCAGCAAGACAATTAATTTGATTGCGCTGCTTTTCCTCTAAAATGTTTGGAATTGCTTCAGCATCTAATTGTCCTAATCCAACTTCAATTAATGCCCCGACAATTTTTCTTACCATATTATGAAGGAAGCCGTTACCACTTACTCTAATTTGTACAAACCCTGCCTCTTCCATCACATCAAGTGTATATACTTCTCGAACCATAGATTTTTTCTTTGATTTCGCATTTGAAAAAGCAGTAAAGTCATGTGAACCAACTAAATGTTTTGCAGCTGCTTTCATGCTTTTCACATTTAATTTTTTATTCACATGCATGCTGTATTTACGCATAAATGGATTTGTATGCTCTTCATTCCAAATTTTATACAGATATGTTTTTGCTTTAGAATTGTAACGAGCATGGAAACGATCATGTACTTCTTCCACATTCGTAATGCTAATATCGTTAGGTAAATATTGATTTAAATATTTTTTCACTTTATGTTCCACTAACTTCTCATCACTTTGAAAGTTAGCAACTTGATTCAAAGCATGTACACCAGCGTCTGTTCTACTACAACCGATAATTTCAATTTCTTTTCCGACCATTTCAGATATGACACTTTCGATTTTTCCTTGAATTGTATTATCGTTATTACCGAGACGTTGCCATCCTTTAAAACGTGCGCCGTCGTACTGAATCGTTAATTTATAATTATGCATAATATTCTCCTTCATAGAAAATATTCCCTCATACCATGAGGGAATATTAATAAACTTTACTTTCTAACAAGCTTCACTACATTCTCAACATGCGCAGTATGCGGGAACATATCAACTGGTTGCACATACTCCACTTCATAGCTCTTCATTAATGCTTGTACATCACGTGCTAATGAAGAAGGATTACAAGACACGTACACAACTTGTTTCGGCTTCACTTTTAAAATTGTTTCCAGTAATTTATCATCGCAACCTGTACGTGGTGGGTCGACAACAATTACATCTGGACGCCATCCTTCTTTTACCCATTTCGGTAACCATTGTTCAGCTTTACCTGCTTCATATTTCGTATTTGTAAATCCGTGACGCTTTGCATTTTTTCTTGCATCTGCAATTGCTTCTGGAATTACATCCATACCACGTACTTCCGCTGCATCATTTGCAAGCCAAAGACCGATTGTACCAACACCACAGTACGCATCCACAATCTTCTCGTTTCCTGTTAACGCAGCTGCTTTTTTCGCTTCATTATACAAAACAACTGTTTGCTCTGGATTCAACTGGAAGAATGCACGTGCTGATAATTCAAATGATAAATCGCCAAGTGTTTCTTGAATGACTTCTTTTCCAGCTAATTTAAATGTTTTGTCGCCAAAAATAACAGATGTTTTACGCCAGTTTACATTTTGCATAATTGATTTAACCGCTGGCATCTGTTTTTGTACTTCTGCAATAAATTGTTCTTTATTTGGTAATTCTTCTTTTGTTGTAATAAGTGTAACTTGTACTTCCCCTGTTTGAACTGCAGTACGTGTTACAATTGTGCGTACTAAACCTTTTTGTTTTTTCTCATTGTAAATAGAAACATTTAATTTTTCTAAAATACGTCTTACAACTTTTGTCGCTTCATTCGTTGCTTTATGTTGAATCATACAGTGAGCGATATCAATTAACTGATGTGAGTTTTGTTTATATAGCCCTGTAATAACCTTTTCGTCTTTACGCCCCACTTGTAATTGACTCTTATTACGATAATGCCATGGATTTTCCATGCCAAGCGTTGGGCGAATTTTCTCTTCCATACTATTTTTCATGTACTTCTCAAATGCTTGTACAACGATATCACGCTTTTGATTCAATTGTTCTTTATAATCTAAATGTTGCAGCTGACAACCACCACACTCCTCATATACTGGACACGGTGCTTTCACACGATGCGGTGAAGCTTTACGAACTTTTTTCACTTTCGCTTCAGCGAAGCCACGCTGAATTTTCGTTGTTTCTGCAACAACTTCTTCTCCTGGTAATGCCCCTGGAATAAAAACAACTTGTCTCTTAAAATAACCAACGCCTTCTCCGTTAATCCCAAGACGTTTAATTGTCACAGGAAACGTTTGACCAACTTCCAACTTACTCTCATGTTGCTTTTGTATCATTATTACACCTCTACTCTATACTTTTCCATAAATATAACGCTGCATAACTGCAGTATGGTTCACACTCTTGTTTCACTTTTTCTAAAAATGCATCATCAGGTTTATCATCTAATTGAAATATACCTTGCACTGCACGCTGAATCCCAATGTCCGCTTTCGGGAACATATTTTTCCGTCCAAGCCCAAACATTAAAAAGTTTTGCACTGTCCATGCACCAATTCCCCTAATTGGCAACAATTGTGCTGAAATGTCTTCTTCCGTCCCATTTTCTATACTCGCTAAATTTAATGTACCACTGACAATACTTCGACCTAATCCTACTATATATTCAGCCTTTCGCTGACTAAACTTCTGCTCTCTCAATTCTTCTATTGAAATATTTGCTACTATTTCCGGAGTGGGGAAAAAGAATACACCGTTCTTCTCTGTTCCATACCGTTTCACAAATTGTTCTGTTAACACAGTAGCAAATTTCAAATTTATTTGTTGGTGAATGATACAGCGAAGCAGACAAGCAAAATAATCAAATTCTAAAATAATTGGAGTATAAGCATATGTTTCAAATAGTGGACGTAATGATGTGTTTAAAAAATGATTTTGTATATCTTGAAACGGTTCATTCCAATGAAAAATGGCCCTCATTCGTTTCATGACTTTCTCTGGATCTCCTGTCTGACTAGAAATCCAAAACTGTGGATTTTGAACAGTACCAATCCCTTGTAAGCGAACAACAACCTGTTCCTCGTCTATACAAAGCGGGATATAAATAACTTTCTCATCTAATTGAATGACGTTAAGAGGATCAAAAGATAAACGTTTTAATACTTCTTCAAAATGATACGGATACTCTAACGTAACATGTTCGCTCCACATACGTTTCCCCATCCTTTTTACACATCATTATAGCATGAGAAAACCGTAAGCATACATGCTTACGGTTGATTGCCTTTTACTAAGTCATCTAGACTTTTAAAATGATACCCTTTCTCGCGCAAATCATCAATGATTTTCGCAAGTGCTTCTGCATTATCTTTTGATATTGCATGAAGTAATAAAATAGATCCTGGATGAATCATCGTCATTACATTATTATGCGCATATTGCCATCCTCTTTGCTGATCCACTTTCCAATCCAAAAATGCAAGTGACCAAAATACATTATAATAGCCCATTTCTTTCGTAAGAGCTAACGTTCTTTCACTAAATACACCGCGCGGAGGACGTACATATTTCACTTCTTTTTGCCCAGTTACTTTTTTAATTTCTTCCGTTACACTCGTTAATTCTTCACGAAGTTTCTCATCATTTACCGCTGTAAAATCAGGATGACTCCAAGAATGGTTTCCAATAATATGTCCTTCATCCTTCATTCTTAACAATAAATCTTTTTGCGTTTTAATGTAATGCCCCGTTACAAAGAAAGTTGCTGGTACTTTTTTCTCTTTTAATACATCTAATATTTTCCCTGTGTATCCATTCTCATATCCATTATCAAATGTTAAATAAATATCTTTTTTCTTCGTATCTCCTAAATAAAACCCGCCATTTTTTTGTAATAAATCTGTATATAACTTTCCTGCATCTGGTACTGTTTCATTTTTAGGACGCGGGATTCCCCAGTTATGTGGAGTATTTGTATAAGCCAGTGCTGAAACTGGAACAAGTGCCATCATAATTGAAAAAATGAGACCGATATATAACCATTTATATTTCATAAATAGTCTCCTTTCCATATATAATCGTACTTGTAGTTTCTGTTGCTACGCATTCTTTCATGCTGAACATGTTTTTCTATATATACCAAAAAAATGCATCTCGAATCATTCGAGATGCATTTTTTATTTACTTAAATACTGGCTCTTTAAAGCTAGCTAATTTTTCAAGTGATGTTTTATCAACATCTGCATGTAAGCTATTACCATGAGAGTCCATCGTTACAACTGCTTTAAACCCGTCGATACGTAAATGCCACATTGCTTCTGGAATACCAAATTGTAAGAAATCAACATCTTTCACTTCTTTAATACATTCAGCATAATATTGCGCTGCACCACCGATTGCGTTTAAATATACACCGCCGTGTTCTTCTAAAGCCGCTAATGTTTTCGCACCCATACCGCCTTTTCCAATGACAGCGCGAATACCGAATTTCTTCATAATATCGCCTTGGTACGGTTCTTCACGAATACTTGTCGTTGGACCTGCCGCTTTAATTTGCCAATTGTCATTTTCATCTTTCACAACAACTGGACCACAGTGGTAAATAATTTGTCCATTTAAATCTACTGGACAATCATTATCCATTAAATGCTTATGGATTGCGTCACGACCTGTATACATCATGCCATTAATTGTTACAACATCACCAACGCGAAGTTCACGAATTTGCTCTTCTGTAATTGGTGCTTGTAATACAATCTCACGTTGCTCTGTTTTTTCTTGTACTTCATGCTGAAGTGTATCTTCACCTTCTTGATATAGCCAATCCATAATGTCTCCTGTTTCAGGATGGATTTTCACACCAAGGCGACGATATGCCCAGCAATTATACGCAACAGATACATAGAAACTAGCTGGCAAACGATTATAGACGCCAATTTTACAACCAAGTAAAGTTGTTTCTCCGCCAAATCCCATCGTACCAATGCCCAGCTTATTCGCATTTTCTAATACGTACTCTTCAAGATGTTGTAACTCTGGTACTGGATTGACATCATCTAATGTACGGAATAATTGATTTTTTGCTAATTCATAACCTGATGTGCGGTCTCCCCCGATACCAACACCAATTACACCAGCGCTACATCCTTGCCCTTGTGCTTGATATACTGCATGAAGAAGGCATTTACGAATCCCTTCTAAATCACGGCCAGCTCGTCCAAGTCCTTCTAGTTCACATGGTAAGCTATATTGAATATTTTTATTCTCACAGCCACCACCTTTTAGGATTAAACGTGCATCAATATAATCTTTTTCCCATTGTTCAAACTTAATCACCGGTGTACCTGGTCCTAAATTATTTCCACTATTATCTCCAAAAAGAGAATCAACAGAATTGGGACGAAGTTTACCATCTTTTGTCGCCCGCTCAAGCGCATTATAGATAGCTTCCTTCAACTTTAATTGATTCACACCAACTGGTGTATAAATTTTAAACGTTGGCATCCCTGTATCTTGGCAAATCGTCGAGATGTTATCATCAGCCATTTTAATATTATTTGTAATTGTGCCAAGTGCCATCGCAGAACGAGTCCCTGCATTTTCTCGCTCTTTCGCTTGTTGAATCGCACGACGAACATCTTTCGGTAAGTTCGTTGACGTTTCAACAATTAGTTGATACATGCTTTCTTGAAGCTTTTCCATTGTTACTTCCCCCTCAATTGTGAACGCTACCAAAACGTTATGAGCTGAAAATTCAATTGTTATGCTCTTTAGCTATTTATTTGTTTCACGCTATTAGAGCATAAATGAAATTTTTCACAACTTGATTATACCTCTTTTTCTATCGTCCTTCTATTACCCGAACAGAAAAAGGCTACCAAATTGGAATTGGTAGCCTTTTTAATATATTATTCGTCTTTTTTAAATTGCTCACATTTTAATTCTAATTCATCTAACATTGCAAGAAGACGATCTACATCTTCTAATTCTACTTCTTCAGGTTCAATTGTATCAATTACTTCAATGAACATATTTAAACGTTCTTTTAAATATACTAATTGTGTATCTTTATCTTGAATTGCTTTTCCCATGAAGGCACTCTCCTTTTAATTCGAGTTGCTTTTATTATACCGCAAAAACGATTGCTATGGGCATGAAATTTCATCAATTTTGTCACAGTCATCCACTATAATGTAAGCCCTCTCTCTTTCCATGCTAAAAAGTTTCACTTTATAAAAAGCACATATTCTTCTATTATAGAGAATGGACAAATTGTTATTTCAATAGTCAAAGGAGTATTTCATATGACGATATCACAAAAAATGAAGCCGATTACTCCTTCTTACGATCCATGGGAAGCGTATATGGACCTTGAAGAGTACGGCAAACTACTATTAACAAATGTTGAATTTACAACGACGACGTTATGCAACATGCGCTGTGAGCATTGCGCTGTTGGTTACACGTTACAGCCGAAAGACCCAAATCCGCTTCCGATGGATCTTTTATTAAAACGATTAGATGAGATTCCTCATTTACGTTCTTTAAGTATTACTGGCGGCGAACCTATGCTTTCAAAAAAATCCGTCGACAACTATGTAACACCACTCTTAAAATATGCCCATGAACGAGGCGTTCGCACTCAAATCAACTCTAACTTAACTATAGATTTAGCACGTTACGAACAGATTATTCCTTATTTAGACGTATTGCATATCTCTCATAACTGGGGAACAATTGATGACTTCGTTGAAGGCGGATTTGCAATGATGGAGCGTAAGCCTACTTACGAACAACGTGCAAAATTATTCGAAAGAATGATTACAAATAGTAAGGCTCTATCAGATGCAGGTGTACTTGTATCGGCCGAAACAATGCTAAACAAAAGAACTCTACCACATATTGAACATATTCACCGCCAAATCGTCGAAGAGATGGGCTGTAAACGTCATGAAGTTCATCCAATGTATCCAAGTGACTTCGCGAGTAATCTAGAGATTTTAACAAAAGCTGAAATTCGTGATGCGATTGAACATTTACTAGAAATTCGCGATGAAAATGTATGGATGCTATTTGGAACTTTACCTTTCTATGCTTGTAGCGATG
The DNA here is from genome assembly GCF_022663635.1 of Bacillus cereus group sp. BfR-BA-01356. Taxonomy (NCBI): domain Bacteria; kingdom Bacillati; phylum Bacillota; class Bacilli; order Caryophanales; family Bacillaceae; genus Bacillus; species Bacillus cereus group sp. BfR-BA-01356. The sequence goes on from NZ_JAKUFX010000154.1 coordinate 9,406, forward strand.
ACGAAAAAGACATAGCTACATTTAAAAAATTGCAAGAGAGCAAAAATGTAACTGTTCGTAATGATCCAGATGGCCGTTCTCGTTTAAATGTAAATATTTTCGATGGAAATATTATTGTGACGGACTTTGGTGATGTTCCACTTCTAGGAAACATACAAACAAACACATTACAAGAAGCGTATGAAAAATGGAGCACTTCAAAAACAGCAAAATCATTAAGCTGCCACTGTCCTGCAGTAAAATGTCTTGGACCAAATGTTCTTGTAAAAAACAGCTACTATCCGACAGAAGATTTCTTATCAAAAACAGCAAACATTACATTATAAAAAAAACGTCAGCTTATAAGCTGACGTTTTTTATGTTATTGCGAGTGAGAAGAAGAAATAAATTTAAAAAACAAATGATCATGAATTGGAATTGCCGCTCCAATTCCTTGAGAAGTAATATTTTTCACAACAAGTCTTTTTTGATTTCCCTTTAATACAAGATACACTTCTCCAAATGTTACTTTTCCCTTTTCATTTACTGCTGGTGTATAAGCGTATAAATATCCAAGTTGACTCGGACTAATATTATACACACGCTCATGTCCAGTACCATAACCAATAGTTGTCTTAAACGAAAGAGGTAATTGTACTTTTTCAAGTGCTTTGAGAAGCATCATTTTTTTCACATCTGCAGCATCTTTCATATCTGCTGTTAAATCGCCTTCAACCGTCTTTTGTGTTTCTTGCTTATAGCGAAGTGGATACAAACGGTCTCCTCCGCGATTATCATACACATTTCGATTCACTTGTTTATATTCCCAATTAATCGATGTGTCTACTGATTCATAATGTAAAGCCCATTGACCTAAATAAATTTTTGCCCGATACCCTACTGCAAGCGGAGCATTTGAAATTGTCGTTTCATTAAACATCCGAATTAAGTCTGGATTTTCAATTTTAATATTAGCCGTTTTCAATAGCTCTTGAGCAAATTTACTTGGTTGTAAACGTGGCAAATCTTGCGCATCATTTGGAAATGTATTGTCTTTTGAAATATTTAAAACAGATGAAGGCATTTTTGTTCCTACTGTTGTCTTTGCAAAACTCATGTTAGGAAATAATAAAATAAACGAGACCATAGTTGAAAGACATATGCTGTATACTCGTTTCACCTGTCTGGCTCCTTCCTATGTAGGTATATATACTACTTCGTTTATTGTTTTCTCTGAGCGCAATTGTTATGCCTATTTTTCATAATAAATAAAAACCAATTCCCATAATGACATACGCCGCTAGTAAAGTGCCTCCTTCAAACCAGTTTGTATCTCCATCATTGGAAATCGCAATCGTTAAGAAAACAGCTGTAATCATAGACACAAGTTCTGGTATGGTAAATACTAAAGGCATCCTTTGCGCGAAGAACATAGATAGTAATACTAATACAGGAGCAACAAACATGGCGATTTGTAATGTAGAGCCTATTGCAATTTCAACTGCAATATTTACTTTATTTTTATAAGCCATAATAATTGCAGACGCATGTTCCGCTGCATTCCCAACAATTGCAACGATAATAACCCCTATAAATAACTCTGACCAGCCAAATGACTTTGCAACAGTTTCAAAAGTATGCACGAGTGCCTCTGACACATAAGCTACCGCTAGTGTTGCTATTGCTAAAATAAGGAGCGCCTTCCCTTTCGACCACTCTGGCTCTTCTTCATGCGCTACTTCGTCACTTTTATGTTGATATACACCACGGTGCGTAACTAACTTAAATAGTAATGCAGCAAGGTACATGATAATCATAATAATAGAAACACCTATACTTAATTGATACGTCTTGCCAGCGTCCATCTTCATTGAAAAGATCTCTGGAATAACAAAGGCCACAACAACAGCAAATATTAATAAAGCTGAATTATGCCTTGCATCATATACATTAAAACTTTGTCTTTTGTATTTAAGACCTCCAACAAAGAAAGATAACCCTCCTACCAATAATAAATTTCCAAGTACAGAACCGGTTAAAGAAGCTAACACCACTTCAATTAACCCTGCTTGAAGTGCAAAAATTGAAATGATAAGTTCAACAGCATTACCGAAAGTAGCATTTAATAATCCGCCTATTCTAGGACCAGAAACAATTGCTAGACTCTCTGTTGCTCTCCCCATAAAACCAGCTAATGCGATAATCGTAATACAATACACAGCGAACATAATTGTTTCTGGCCAATGAAGTGTTTTTCCAAGTACAGATAGTGGTACACCTATAAGCGCTACTATAAGAAATATTTTATTAAACATGCTTTTCATCCTTCCATCGTATGTATTTCTCCTCAATATTATTATTATTCTTCTCCTAACTTGTCCGATTTCATCACAATTACGTTTAAAAAATCGGATTGAAGAAAACAGTATGAAAGATATTTAAATTATCTTGTTTAAACAGACAGAATTATAAATTGTGAAAAGGGGTTAAAATTATGCACTTAAAAGAAAAAATCGCAACTATTATTCAAGGTCAACGTACTGGTGTATTATCTACAGTACGAAATGAGAAACCTCATAGCGCCTTTATGATGTTTTTCCATGAAGATTTTGTACTATATGTTGCAACAGATCGACAATCAAAAAAGATAACAGATATTGAACAAAATCCTAATGTCCATGTACTACTCGGACGAGAAGGAAAAAAATTAGATGAAGATTATATTGAAGTTGAAGGGTTAGCTTCAATCGAGGAAGACTCAACATTAAAAAACAAGTTTTGGAATAATAGCTTAAAACGTTGGTTACTCGGTCCTGAAGACCCTAATTACGTATTGATCAAAATCAATCCCGACACAATTTATTACATTGATGGTGCGGGTACGACGGAGCCTGAGTTTTTACGACTATAAAATAAAACAAGCCCCCCCTTATGTACTGACCCCTGTCAAGTAGACAGTAATTAAAACGCATAGTTAAGAAGCCTGAGTTCGATATTCGTATGGACTCAGGTTCTTTAATTTTTTCTGAAAACGATGGTG
>NZ_JAKUFX010000155.1:0-12350 GCF_022663635.1 Bacillus cereus group sp. BfR-BA-01356
CCATTATCTAGAAATATCTTGAGACGTCCAAGTATTTTCTTTATTACTGGACTCTTATTAGAGAGTAAAACTAAGCCTGAGATAGGGCTTAAATATTAATATACGAGGGGAGTGTTGACCATTCAACTGCAGGGGGGAAATTGTTATATCAATTATTCCATACAGAAAATATGATTCCTTACAAAGGGATAATATCTGAGATAGTGGGAAATGCTATTATTTCTCACCACGGATACCTTCAAGATTTTTTAAATCCAGATTTAGAATCGCCCTATTTAAATAGAGTGCGAGATAAGCAATTAAGAGGATTTGATGTTACACAACAATTCTTTTTTAAACATGTCATGAAAGAGAAAGATTTTCATGAGTATGTGGACAAAGCTACTGTAGAACTAGAAAGTTTCCTACTTAAAGAATCCCCAGAAAATGCTGAAAAACAATTAATGTTTTTAACTAAATTCATCTTTAGTACATTAATTGATGCCGATAGAACAAACACCCGATTATTTGAAGAAGAAAAAAGTGTAGAATCCGTAATAAATGTTGATGAGTTATTTGAGAAATACTACGAGAGACTCATGACAAAAATCAATTCTTTCAAAAAACAGCAGAATGCAAATACCCCTATTAACATGTTGAGAGCAGACATGTCAGATCAGTGTGATCAGTTCGCTGAGAGGCCATCAGGAATATATACGTTATCTATTCCAACTGGTGGTGGTAAAACATTAGCAAGCTTAAGGTATGCACTAAAACATGCAAACACCCATAATAAAAAACGAATTATTTATGTTGTACCTTTTACAACAATTATCGAGCAAAATGCGGAAGAGGTTCGAAGAATATTAGAGGATGAAGAAAATATTTTAGAACATCATTCAAATATAGTTGAAGAAGTGAATGAGCATGATGAAAATGAAGACGGTGTGGTTAGCATACAACAAAAATTAAAATTAGCTAAAGATAATTGGGATTCTCCTATTATTTTTACAACCATGGTTCAGTTTCTAAATGTGTTTTACGCAAAGGGAAATAGAAATACTAGAAGACTCCATAATTTAAGTGAGGCAATTATTATTTTTGATGAAGTGCAAAAAGTTCCTGTTTCATGTGTTTCATTATTTAATCAAGCATTGAATTTTTTAAAAATATATACTCGTTCCAGTATAGTCCTCTGCACTGCTACTCAACCTGCTTTGGACTTTGTAGAACAAAAATTAGACATAAATACGGATGCTGAAATGATTAATAACCTTGATCATGTAATTGAAGCATTTAAAAGGGTGAAAATCATTGATCAAGCAACTAATGAAATCTTTAATAAAGATAAACTCAAAACATTTATACATACAAAAATAGAGGAAGTACAAAGTATCCTCATTGTTCTAAATACAAAATCAGTTGTGAGAGATTTATATACACAATTACAGAGTCAAGGATTAAATATCCCTATTTATCATTTAAGCACAACAATGTGTGCAGCACATCGACATAAAATTTTAGAAGAAGTTAGAGAATGTCTCAAAGAAGGAAGAAAAATCATTTGCATCAGCACACAGTTAATCGAAGCAGGTGTAGATGTGAGTTTTGAGTGTGTTGTTCGTTCTTTATCAGGGTTAGATTCTATAGCACAAGCTGCAGGAAGATGTAATCGCCACGGGGAAAAGGGCATACAGAATGTCTATGTGATTGATTATGAAGAGGAAAACTTAAGTCATTTAAAGGAAATTAAAATTGGAAAGAAAATTACGAAGAAAATCCTTATGGATTTAAAACATAACGATAAAATACATGGAGGACATATTTTATCAAGAGAGGCAATGAAGAGGTATTTTAAAGAATATTATAGAGAATTTGAATCAGATTTAGATTACTTTATTCCAAAACTAAAAAAGAACATGACTGAGTTATTATCCGTACCAAGAATAGAAAATAGCTATCGTCGAGCATATATTCATAAACATGATAAAAAAGATATTCCATTATTTATTATAAATAGCTACCAGACAGCGGCCAAACATTTTAACGTCATTGATGATATAACCACTTCAGTTATTGTCCCATATGAAGAAGGAAAGGATATTATCGCAGAATTAAATAGCAATAATTCCATTGAGGATCTGACTCGATTATTACGAAAGGCACAGCAGTATACAGTTAACGTATTCAACTATGAAAAAGAAAAATTGATAATAAATGATGGACTCGTATACTATCTTGATGGGAAAATTCTAGCCTTGAAGGAAAGTGCTTATAATGATGAATATGGTTTGAATGTGCTTAATGAGAGCGATTTTAAGACAGCTATATTTTAAACTCTATCTTTGTTTGAGATAGGGTTTTTAATCGATGTTTTTATACCACATCAAAAGAATTCTTAAATTTCATATAATATATAATCGCTAAATATTGATATAGTTACATAGGAGGAGTATCATTAATTTACTAGAAAAATATAGAAAATGAAAATGAAAAAGGAGGAAGAATCTTTGCGGAATTCTATTGAATTTGAGGTTTTTGGTGATTACGCACTTTTCACAGATCCTTTGATGAAAATGGGAGGAGAAAAGTTAACTTACCAAGTACCAACTTATCAAGCTATCAAAGGGATTGTTGAATCAATCTACTGGAAGCCAACTCTTCTTATGATTGTAGATAAAATAAGAATTATGAATGCAATCAAAATGGAATCAAAAGGTATTCGTCCAATTGAATATGGTGGTGGAAATACACTCGCAAATTACACATATTTAAAGAATGTAAGATACCAAGTTCAGGCTCATTTTATCTTTAATCATCATCGACCTGATTTAGCTTTTGATCGTAATGAATATAAGCATCATAACATCCTAAAACGTTCACTTAAAGTTGGAGGACGGCGAGACATTTTTTTAGGAACGAGAGAATGCCAAGGATATGTGGAGCCTTGTGTTTTTGGCGAAGGAGAAGGCTTTTACGATAATTATGGTGGAGATATTCATTTAGGCACAATGGTTCATGGGCTTAATTATCCTGATGAAACAGGTAGGAATGAATTAGAAGTTCGATTATGGAATCCGGTAATGAGAGATGGAATTATTCAATTCATCCGACCAGAAGAATGTACAAAAATCCGTAAAATATCCAAGATGGATCCAAAGATTTTTGACAGTTCAAACGTTGAATCAGTTGATGAGCTTATAAAACAATTAGAAGAAGGAGGTGAATAAATGAGTTGGCTATTGAATTTGTATGAGACCTATCAATCAAATTTAGATCGAGTCGGTAAAATTGAAAAAAAATATAATGGCCAAGAATATACATTGCTACCTATTTCCCACACTACTCAGTCAGCAAATATTGAAGTTTTAATTACAGAAGAAGGGGAGTTCCATTCAGCAACAGTCATAGATAAGAGCGACGCCAATACATTGATCCCTTGTACAGAAGACTCTGCAAGTAGGTCTGGTACCGGAGCGTATAAAGTTCCTCATCCATTACATGATAAATTAACTTACGTTGCAGGTGATTTTGGTGAATACGGCGGCAGTAAAAAAGAAGAGGAGTCATTTGGCTATTATATCGAACACCTAAGGAATTGGGTAGAATCCCCATATTCTACAGATAAATTAAAAAGCATTTACAAATACTTAAGAAAAAAACAATTAGTGAAAGACTTGGTAGAAACCAAAATATTATGGCTTGATGAAAACCAAAAGCTGATTGGAAAATGGGATAAAAAAGTTGAAGTTTTTCTGGGGAACAAGCCCGAAATCTTTACAGTGCTTCCAGCTGGCCAAGAAGCCGCGTTTGTTAGATTTACCGTGTATTCTCCAAATAAGATGCTATCAAAGGTATGGCAAGACAAAGAAATACATAACTCCTTTATTAATTTCTATGATGGCCTCCTAGATAATGAAGATTACTGCTATGTTACAGGGGAAATAAAACCGAGTACTGATAAACATGCGAAAAAGATTAGAAATGCCAGTGATCAAGCAAAGTTAATCTCTTCAAATGATTTAAGAGGTTTCACATTTAGAGGAAGATTTACTACGTCAAATGAAGTAGCGAATATTAGCTATGATGTGTCCCAAAAAGCACATAATGCATTGAAATGGCTTATTAACAAGCAAGGAAAAATTATCGATCAACGTGTATTTCTTGTATGGGGCAATGATGCAGAAGATGTTCCAGATATTGTAGAGGATAGTTACAGTATATTTTCTATGGATATAAGAGGAACTAAAAAGCGAGAAATAAAATCCTATACACATGAACAATTTGCCAATGAAGTTGCTAAGGCAATTGATGGTTATAAAAATAATTTATCTTCCAGTGAAAATGTAAATATTCTCTTGCTTGATTCAGCGACAACAGGTAGATTAGCGGTTCTTTACTATCGTAATATGGATAAAAACCTTTATTTAAATAGGTTGAAGAACTGGCATTCTACATGTGTCTGGGAGCATGGTTACCGTAAAAATGCAGATAATGAATTTGTTAAATTTTATGGGACACCGTCAACCAGAGATATTGCATTTGCTGCTTATGGGCCAAAAGCAAACGAAAAAGTAGTCAAGAGTTTGATGGAGCGTATGCTTCCTTGCATCATAGATGAGAGAAAAATCCCTTTCGACATTGTTAGAAGTGCCTTTCAGCGTGCATCAAACCCTCTATCAATGGAAAAATGGGAATGGGAAAAAACATTAAGTATTACATGTGCATTAATTAATAAAATGGAGGGATATCAATTGGTATTAGATAAGGAAAATAATAATAGAGATTATCTCTTCGGACGCCTTCTAGCGGTTGCGGATGTTTTGGAAAGAAAGGCATTAAATAATGGTGACCAACGTGCTACAAATGCTAGGAGATATATGAATTCCTTTTCACAACATCCGGAAAGAACATGGAGGACCATTCAAGGGGCCCTACAACCGTATCAAGCACGTTTAGGGGAGAAAGTTTGGTATTATAACAAATTAATTGATGAGATTGGCTCAATGATAAAAATTGAAGATTTTAATAATAAACCACTGTCTGGAAAATACTTGTTAGGCTTTTATAGTCAACGGCATGAATTGTATCAAAAAAAAGAAAAAAATGTTTCACTAAATGATGTAGTAAATATTGGAGAGGAGAATTAAAAATGAAAACTTTAGATCACAAAATCGATTTTGCAGTTGTTCTATCAGTTACAAAAGCTAATCCAAATGGAGATCCTTTGAATGGAAATCGCCCAAGACAAAATTATGATGGACATGGTGAAATCTCTGATGTAGCCATTAAACGAAAGATTAGAAATCGTCTGCAAGACATGGAAGAATCTATTTTTGTTCAATCAAATGACAGGAAGGTAGACCAATTTAATAGTTTAAGGGAACGAGCAGAAACCAATGTAGATTTAGTCAAAGCGTTAAAATCGAAGGATAATCCACATGAACAATTTGCTGCAATTGCATGTAAAGAGTGGATTGATGTAAGAAGCTTTGGACAAGTTTTTGCCTTTAAAGGGGGAGCTGGAAAAGGTGTCTCTGTTGGAGTAAGAGGACCTGTTTCAATTCATACGGCAACGAGTGTTGATCCGATTGATATTACTAGTATGCAGATTACGAAAAGTGTAAATTCTGAGCCCGGGAAAGATAAAGGTTCAGATACGATGGGGATGAAGCATCGTGTTGATTTTGGAGTCTATGTTTTTTATGGAAGTATTAATACGCAATTAGCAGAAAAGACAGGTTTTACTAACGAAGATGCGGAGAAGATTAAAAATGCACTGGTTACATTGTTTGAAAATGATGCATCAGCAGCACGCCCTGAAGGAAGTATAGAAGTACATAAAGTTTGTTAGTGGGATCATAATTCAAAACTTGGTCAATACTCATCTGCAAAAGTACATCGTTTATTAGAGGTTAAACGGAATATTGACGAGCCAAAAACAATCGATGATTATACTGTATTGGTACATGAATTAGATGATTTAAAAGTTGAGATTATTAATGGAATGTAATAAAAAGCGTCAGAATAGTTGAAAGAAAGTATTCTTATAAAGATATACTCTATCAATTTATTAAATGAAAGTCGCATCTCTTGCAGGTGCGTGGATTGAAATGACACTATGAGAAACATCGATTCAAACGGTATCGTCGCACCTCATGTAGGTGCGTGGATTGAAATAGGATATGGAAGAATCAATTTTTGTTCAATCGAAGTCGCACCTTATATAGGTGCGTAGATTAAGACTGGTAAGATAATTGATAGTAATTTAGTGTCTCTGTTGGAGTAAGAGGATCTACTTCAATTCATACGACAACTAGTGTTAATCCGATTGACATTACTAGTATGCAGATTACGAAAAGTGTAATGTCTGAGCCTGGGAAAGATAAAGGTTCAGATACGATGGGGATGAAGCATGGTGTTGATCTTGGAGCTTATATATTTTATGGAAGTATTCATATGCAATGAGCAAGGAAGACAGATTTTACCAAAGGTGATGCGGAAAAGATTAAAAATGAACTGGTTACATTGTTTGGAAATGATGGGTCAGCAGCACGCCCTGAAGGAAGTATAGAAGTACATAAAGTTTGTTGGTGGAAACATAATTCAAAACTTGGCCAGTACTCTTCCGCAAAAGTACACCGTTTACTGGATATTAAGCGGAACATTGACGAACCAAAAATAATTGATGACTATAACATTTTGGTAAAAGAATTAGATATTTTAAAAGTGGCTATTATTGATGGACTGTAATGAAGAAAACGTTAGAATAATTGAAGGAAAGCGTATTTATTAAAAAGTTAATCAACCATTTATTAAAGAAAAGTCGTACCTCTTGTAGGTACGTGGATTGAAATCATTGGCGGTAGTTCATAAGTAACAACAAATGGATGTCGCACCTCTAGTAGGTGCGTGGATTGAAATATGATATTCAAAGAGCCTGAACAAGTGGAATCGAGTCGCACCTTATATAGGTGCGTGGATTGAAATATAATTGAATATGAGCTGCCGCCGATGGAAGGGACGTCGCACCTTATATAGGTGTGTAGATTGAAATATGGAAATGGAACGTTCTTACGGATCAAAAGAAGTCGCACCTTATATGGGTGCGTGGATTGAAATATGTAGCTGGTATTAATGCTTTGTGAAAAACAAGTCGCACCTTATATAGGTGCATGGATTGAAATTAAATTACTTGCTGCCTTATCTAGATTACTTTCGTCGCATCTCTTGTAGGTGTATGGAGTAAGACTGATAAGATAATTGATAGTAATTTAGTGTTTTTGTTGGAGTAAGGGGACCTACTTCAATTCATACGGCAACTAGTGTTGATCCGATTGATATTACTAGTATGCAGATTACGAAAAGTGTAAATTCTGATCTTGGTAAGGATAAAGGTGCTGATACGATGAGTATGAAGTATCGTGCTGATTTTGGAGTATATGTCTTTTATGGAAGTATTAATACATAGTTAGCAAAAAAGACAGGTTTTACTAACGAAGATGCGGAGAAGATTAAAAATGCACTGGTTACATTGTTTGAAAATGATGCATCAGCAGCACGCCCTGAAGGAAGTATAGAAGTGCATAAAGTTTGTTGGTGGGATCATAATTCAAAACTTGGTCAATACTCCTCTGCAAAAGTACACCGTTTATTAGAGGTTAAACGGAATATTGACGAACCAAAAACAATTGATGATTATACTGTATTGGTACATGAATTAGATGGTTTAAAAGTTGAGATTATTGATGGAATGTAATAAAAAGCGTCAGAATAGTTGAACGAAAGTATCCTTATAAAGATATACTCTATCAATTTATTAAAGGAAAGTCGCATCTCTTGCAGGTGCGTGGATTGAAATAAAGACCATTTGACCGAGAATGATAGAAGCAGGGATGTCGCACCTTAAATAGGTGCGTGGATTGAAATTGGTTATTTTCCATTCGTGTTTTATGCTCCTCTGTCGCACCTTATATAGGTGCATGGATTGAAATTTTAAGTCGTATACAACAGTAACACACAAAGAATATCGCACCTCTTGTAGGTGTGTGGAGTAAGGCTGATAAGATAATTGATAGTAATTTAGTGTCTCTGTTGGAGTAAGAGAACCTGTTTCAATTCATACAGCAACAAGTGTTGATCCGATTGATATTACTTGTATGCAGATTAAGAAAAGTGTAAATTCTGAGCTTGGGAAGGATAAAGGTTCAGATACAACGGGGATAAAGCATCGTGTTGATTTTGGAGTCTATGTTTTTTTATGGAAGTATTAATACACAGTTAGCAGAAAAGACAGGTTTTACTAACGAAGATGCGGAGATGATGAAAAATGCACTGGTTCCATTGATTGAAAATGATGCATCAGCAGCACGCCCTGAAGGAATTATAGAAGTACATAGAGTTTGTTGGTGGGATCATATAGTTCAAAACTTGGTCAATACTCCTCTGCAAAAATACATCGTTTATTAGAGGTTAAACGGAATATTGACGAGCCAAAAACAATCGATGATTATACTGTACTGGTACATGAATTAGATGATTTAATAGTTGAGATTATTAATGGGATGTAATAAAAAGCGTCAGAATAGTTGATAGAGTATCTTCTTATAAGGAGATACTCTATCAATTTATTAAAGGAAAGTCACATCTCTTGCAGGTGCGCGGATTGAAATTTTTAAAGCCAGCCTTCCAACCCAAAAAGTTAGTGTCGCACCTCTTATAGTTACGTGAATTGAAATTGCTAGTGCTAAACGTCTAAAGGAATTGTATGGGCCGTCACACCTCTAGTAGGTGTTTGGATTGAAAGTGGTAAGACACTTGATAGTATTTTATTAAGTCTAACGCATTAAATACCTTTTGATTAACGTTCTTCACAATCTTGAGAAAGAAGGAGTCTTTTGGTAATGCGTTAACTTTAATTAAAATTTCTTGAAATATATAACGATATTATATAATATATAGGTATATTGTTAGTTTAATTGATTCCGTTTATTCCCACACCTTATTGTGTTGTGGTTGAGTTGTAGAAGCAAGTTGCGTCTTGTTTCAATTTTGAAAGGGCTTCTTTGAGCCGATTAGTGTATATATAGCTTATTTTGCTATACACATTATTAATCGACTTGAAGAAGCTCTTTTTGTGTTGTTTTCAAGTTCGCAGGCGGGGCCATGTATCAAAATATAGCAAATTAAACAGTTAGGGGAGATAAAACAAAATGAAAAAAGATTGTAGACACTTACGACTAGTACCAACAGTAGAGGAGCATAAAACACGAATAGAGGCAAATGAGACATATCAACAGAAGTCATATGCTACATCTACAATGTCATCTGAAACAAGAGGAAGATTAAATCAAATGCGAGGTTGTTTCGAGGCTGAAATTATATTACCAGTTGGTAAATTTCAATACTTTAAACCACATGCTATGAATGAAAAAGAAGCCATTCAAGAAATCGCATTATTTATTGAAGGGATACAGGAAATGAACATAGGCTATGTTATCTTATGGCGCTTTGTTGGGCAACAAAGTTTTTATAGTGGTACTAAGATCGTAGCCGAACCAAAGTTTCGTAAAATCATGCGTAAGTTGAAAGATTATCTTTTTGACTACGAAGAACTTATTTATGAAACAGAAAAGTAAGAAGGATAGAGGGATATAGATATGAAAAAAGATAAGATTTGGACAGTATTAGATGATCCAAAAGAGCAGGAAACAAAAGAGCAATCCCAAGAGCCGGATGATATTTTTGCTGGTATGGAAGAGCTATCGGAGATTACAGATGATGAACTACCATTTTAAGCAAGTCGAGGTAGTTTATAGAGGGTAAAAGGAAGAACTAAGTGATGTATATACTTGGATCTTCCTTTTTTTATTGCAAAAAGAACTTTGGAGGGAAATATATAATGCGCATAGGTAACGATTTAGCGGCGGGATATTATCCAACACCACTATTAGAAGGGAAACACTTAATACAGTTATTACAAATGGAACCAGAGCGAGTTTATGCTTGCTTTGATCCATGTTGTGGAGAAGGTACAATTTTACGAAGTTTTGCAGATGAGGTGAGACAGGTTAGCATACAAATTGATACATATGGTGTGGAAGTAGATGCAAATCGATATGGAAAAGCAAAAGAGCAATTAGATGAAGTGGTATGTTCGGACTTTGAAAGTATGATGATTAGTCATGACTACTTTCCGCTTATTTTTTTAAATCCTCCTTATAATACGGAGCTTCGTACAGAAAATACAAAATCAGAGAAAATGGAGTTCAACTTCCTAAAGCGTGCTCACCTTTATTTACAAGATGGTGGGATTATGGTGTATGTCATTCCATACGACAAATTTGCTAGGGACGATATTAGCTATTTTATAGCAAAACATTATGAGGAAATAGGATTAATGCGTTTTGGCGATGAAAATGAAGAATTTGAGCAATTTAAGCAATGTGTTTTTATTGGCCGTAAGCGTGCAGCTACGAAGAATGATACATATTTCAATGATCGATTTGCTAATTTTTGCGAAAATATGTCTGACCTTTCTTTCGTCAAAAAACATGTAAATACATTAGCAGAAATGGTAAATCGTAAGGACTGGGCTATACCAGAATTGCGTCATCAAAACAAACTTATTTTTACATCACGAGTGGATTATAAAAGTGCTTATGAAGGAGTTGGGAAATCGGAAGGTATCTCGTCGTTCAAAAAGCGTTTAAATAGAGGGAATGGTTACTCACTTCAAGGTGAGAAAACAGCTGCTGAAAGAGCGAAAATGCCGATTGCTTCCGGACAATTAGGACTATTGCTGATAACAGGTGTGGCAGACGGCTTACTGGGTGAAGGAGATACACTCCATGCGGTCCGTGGATCTGAGAATGTGTATTATGAAACTTCATTTGAGCCACTTCAAAAAACAACGAAAGAAGTTGTTTTACAAAAACGCCGCGCGAAATTTATCATCGCAACACCGACCGGTGAAGTCAAAGAACTTGTCTAGGAAAGGAAGAAGGCTATGTCTGTACTATTAGGAATAGGAGCATTATTTATCGTATGGGAATTTAGTAATCGTATGTTTCGTATTGCTATTGTACTTACAGTCATTTGTTTATGTGCTTCTCAATTAGGTGCAGGTACATATTTGGAAGTATTAGAGCAATTCTCAGCGTTCCAAGGTGCAGGTAATATGCTACATGCGGCTGAACAATCATTACCAGAGTGGAAACAGTTTATAGATTTTTAGCCAATAAATTGAATGAGTAGGACATGAGACGTATCGAATAAGATGCGTTTTTTATTTTAGGAGGGAAACTTATGATACAAGAAATAATTCAACAAGATACATTTGACCAGGAACAAACACCAGCAATGTTGCAATTGGAGACAGCCGTTGCCTCACATACAGCTTTTTGTTTTGCAATGGCAGTAAATCGTCATCAACAAATCCAATTTGCAGTACTAGGTGCGAATGACAGTACATTAAAGTCATTCCGTGCTGCCATATCAATGGGAACTAATCGTTTGTATTTTGGAGAGGGAAAAAAAGAAGAATTACATTACATTTTAGATAAAAAAGTGAATGTAAACTCAAAAGGTCAGTTTGAATTTATTAACACACAAACAGCAAATAAGAAGAAGGCAATTATTGCATTTTCTAGAGAATTAGAAGAAAAGTATATTGTTGCAATTGACGAAGCGCCAGAGAAACAAGTAAGGGATTTCCTAATGGCTCCTCCGTATGGTTTACCGATCTTAGAAGAATGGGCGAGGCCAATTTATGAGGAGATGCTAACAAGAGATCTATTACAACCGTTAGAGGTGTATTTTGATAAGAATGAGTTTTCTTCTCTAACGATTGCGCAAGTCTTACTAAAAGAAACGGATTGTAAAGAGTTTTTATCAGAAATGATACGCTCTGGGAAATGTCAATTTCCGCAAGAAGGTACAGGTGAAAAAATCAATGAAATTAATGATTTAAATGAATACCTATTGGAATATTCACCTGACATGCTTGATAAGGTTACAAAATTGGATGAGCCCTTACATCAACCGATGAAAGATCAGGCATTATCTCATTTTGATACATATCAAAGACCATTATTCCCTGTACAAGCACATGTAGCAACAGGTGTAGCAAAAGCTTTACAAGTACAAAAGGGAATCATCTTGCAGGGGGAAATGAGCACGGGCAGTGCGGCACGTTCCGCTATAAGTGTAGCTTAAACACGAAAAGCGGGGGCCAAATCTTATTAAGATTGGTTACAACACTTTAAACGATTTACAGGGTGAAAATTCCCTGTCATGACTAATATTCCAATTCAAGTCATGTCTATGAGACTCCTACATGCGCCTATCATTCCAATGTGATAGGGGTCTGA
>NZ_JAKUFX010000156.1:0-12302 GCF_022663635.1 Bacillus cereus group sp. BfR-BA-01356
TGATTGTCCTTTTCTTGCCATAAAAAAATCCCCTCCAGATAAAACAGTATTGAGTCCATCATATCAGATGGACTCTTTTTTACTGTCTACCTATAGGGGATAATACCAAATCCCCTCTTTTTTGTTTACAATATAGAAATGCTATATATGAATAGAGGTAGGGATGTTATGAGCAAGTTTACAGTAGCTTCTAATGGTGCATTAGAAACAACATTAAGAGGAGCAGAAGTATTATCAACACCACTTTTAAATAAAGGGGTAGCTTTCACACAAAATGAAAGAGAAGAGTTAGGTTTAAAAGGGTTATTACCGCCAGCGGTTTTAACGTTAGAAGAACAGGCACGCCGAGCATACGAACAATTTAGTTCTCAGCCGGATGATTTATTAAAGAATGTATACTTAACTGCGTTACATGATCGAAATGAAGTATTATTTTATCGTATATTAACAGATCATTTACGTGAAATGTTACCGATTGTATATACACCAACTGTCGGTGTAGCAATTCAAAGATATAGTCATGAATATCGTAAACCACGTGGTGTTTATTTATCAATTAACGATCCATCAGGTATCGAAGAAGCATTCACGAATATCGGTGCAACAGCTGAGAACATTGATTTAGTCGTTGTAACAGATGGAGAAGGCATATTAGGAATTGGTGACTGGGGCGTTGGTGGTATTAACATCGCAATCGGAAAATTAGCTGTTTACACTGCTGCAGTTGGAATCGATCCTAGTCGTGTATTACCGGTAATTTTAGATGTAGGTACAAACCGTGAGGAGCTATTAAACAATCCATTTTATATTGGAAATCGTCACCCTCGTATAACAGGTGAAGCTTACGATGAATTTATTGATACGTTTGTACAAGCGGTAAACAAACAATTCCCGAAAGCACTTTTACATTGGGAAGACTTTAGCTCTCGTAACGCACGAAAAATTTTAGATAAATACCGTCATGACGTTTGTACGTTTAATGATGATATTCAAGGTACAGGTGCAGTTTCACTTGCGGCAGTATTATCGGCAGTGAAAGCTTCTGGTGTACCGCTAAGTGAACACCGCGTTGTTGTATTTGGTGCTGGTACGGCTGGAATCGGTATCGCAGATCAAGTTAGAGATGCGATGGTCCGCGTAGGCGTATCTGAAGAAGAATCATATAAGCGTTTCTGGTGTATTGATCGTAACGGGTTAGTTACAGATAATATGGAAGATCTTCTTGATTTCCAAATTCCGTACGCAAGAAAAGAAGCAGAAGTAAGTGAGTGGAAAGAAAATGATGTGATCGGACTTGCTGAAGTTGTGAAACATGTAAAACCGACAATTTTAATTGGTACATCTACTGTTGCAGGTGCATTTAAAGAAGAGATTATTAAAGAAATGGCTTCTCACGTAGAAAGACCAATCATTTTACCAATGTCGAATCCAACGCCACTTGCTGAAGCAAAACCAGCAGATTTAATCGAGTGGACAGAAGGAAGAGCGTTAGTTGCAACAGGAAGTCCATTTGAACCAGTTACATATAACGGTGTAACGTATGTGATTGGACAATCAAATAATGCACTTATTTTCCCAGGGCTTGGTCTTGGAACAATTGTAGTACGAGCAAGCGTCATGACGGATGGAATGTTCGCAGCGGCTGCTGAAGCAGTTGCAAGTATGGTAGATACAAGTCAGCCAGGAGCACCTATTTTACCAGAGGTCGAAGAATTACGTAATATCTCAGAAATGGTTGCAATTGAAGTAGCGAAAGTTGCAGTTGCAGAAGGTGTTGCAAGAGTGAACTTAAGTGATAACGATATCAAGATGGCAGTGCAAGAAGCAATGTGGAAGCCAGAGTATCGCCAAATAAAAGCGGTAGAAAAGGTTAGAATATAGAAAAAAAGCCCGTTTATAACAATAAGCGGGCTTTCACTTTTACTACTGAAAAAAGTATAGGAAGTGTCACCTTTGAATTGGAATCAATTATGGAAGAAAGATATGTCCCTTTTAATTATATTAATGGTCGTTGTTCCGATTGCTGGGGAGCTGAACTTTCATCCCTTTAATGATACGTTTCGAGTTAGCTTCGGTACACCGCTATTCTTCTTTTTATTATTATTTTTAAGAAGAGTACCAGCAGGAGTTGCAGGTATTCTTGTTGGTATATCTGTAGTCTTATTCCGAGTATGTCTTGACTGGATCATGCAAGGTTCATTTCATATGACAGAATCATTTTATTTGCGTTATCCTGTGTTCTTCTATTATTTTATTTATGGCAGTTTTTTTTCGCTTTGTAGGGTAAATAAGTTCCATCAGAAACCAATCATTATTGGATGCCTTGGAATTTCAATTGAAATTGTTGCAAGTATGTCAGAACTTGCGTTTTATCACATGTTAGTACTAGGTACAACAATAACGATTTCTGAAGTGAATAAACTTATTATTATTGCTATTTTTCGTAGTTTCTTTGCACTTGTTTTTTTAAATATGATGAATTTATATGAAACGAAATTAAAAGAATCGCAAGTTCGAAAAGAAAATGAAAATATGTTAATGCATCTTTC
The DNA here is from genome assembly GCF_022663635.1 of Bacillus cereus group sp. BfR-BA-01356. Taxonomy (NCBI): domain Bacteria; kingdom Bacillati; phylum Bacillota; class Bacilli; order Caryophanales; family Bacillaceae; genus Bacillus; species Bacillus cereus group sp. BfR-BA-01356. Next base: position 2,550 of record NZ_JAKUFX010000156.1, read on the forward strand.
TAATTTATATGTGGAATCTGTTCATTTGAAAAAGACGTTACAAAATGCGGAGTTAATTACACAAGAAGCATATCAACTATATCGAAATTTACAAGTAAGCGCTGATTCAAGTAGTAAAACAGCATTGAAAATAGCGGGGGAAGTGCATGAAATAAAAAAGGATAATCAAAGGATATTTGCAGGATTATCTAAACTGTTATTAGATAAAAATGTGGCTGAATATGTAGAAGGACATGAGTTAGCAGAGATGATTGTTAGAATAAACGAGAAGTATGCTGAAATGCTAGAAAAGGATATACGTTTTTCTAAACATATAGAAGGTGAGCATGCTGCATACCACGTGTATACAGTGCTATCAATTTTTAATAACTTAGTTGCAAATGCAGTTGAAGCAATTGAAGATAAAGGTTTCGTTATTATTAAGCTATATAAAAGAAATCAGCATATATTTTTTGAAGTAATTGACGATGGGCCTGGTATTACACAAAAGTATAAGAAATTAGTATTTAAGCCAGGATTTACTTCCAAGTATGATCAAACGGGAACACCGTCAACTGGTATTGGGCTTTCTTACATAAATGAAATGGTAACAGAGCTAGGCGGAGAAGTGAAATTAGAAGACCGAGAAAATAAAAGAGGATGTAAGTTTATCGTTTGTTTACCAGAGGATAGTTTAAAGCAGGAAGGGGAATAGATTTGTTTTATTATATCGTAGACGATGATGAAGTTTTCCGTTCGATGCTTTCGCAAATTATTGAAGATGGAGATCTTGGAGAAGTAATTGGTGAGGCGGATGACGGAGCTTTTATTGAAGCGGATCAACTAAATTTTAAAAAAGTAGATATTTTATTTATTGATTTGTTGATGCCGATGAGGGACGGAATTGAAACAGTTCGTCACATTGCGTCAACTTTCACGGGGAAAATCATTATGATTTCTCAAGTGGAATCGAAGCAGCTTATAGGTGAGGCATATACACTTGGTGTAGAATATTATATTACAAAACCATTAAACAAAATCGAAGTTGTATCTGTTGTACGCAAAGTGATGGAGCGTATTAGATTGGAGCGTTCTATACATGATATTCAAAAATCATTGAATAACGTGTTTCAGTGGGAAAAGCCGCAATTGCGTACTGAACCAGTGCAAGAAGGAAAAAAGATAGGGGATTTAGGACGCTTTTTACTATCAGAACTCGGTATTGCGGGAGAGAATGGAAGTAAAGATTTACTTAGTATGCTGGAATATTTATATGGTCAAGAAAAGGCACAGACATTTGAGTTTGGCTTTCCTGCGTTAAAAGAAATTTTTCATCATATTACGATAAGGAAATTAGGGGATCTAGCTTTAGAGGCGGATATTGATAAAGAGAAAAAAGCGTCTGAACAAAGAGTACGTCGAGCTATTTATCAGTCGTTAAATCATTTGGCTTCTTTAGGATTAACAGACTTTTCAAATCCAAAATTTGAAAGCTATGCTCCAAAATTTTTCGATTTTACCGTAGTTAGAAAACGGATGACAGAAATGACGAAAGATGAACTCGCATCTTCTGGTCATACGCGAATTAATACGAAGAAGTTTATTCAAGTGTTGTATTTTGAGGCGAAGAGGTTGATGGAGATAGAGTGAAGAAGATGCTTATAAATAAGCATCTTCTTTTGTTAAATCAACATTTTATATTTTCTCGTGGAGCATGTAAAATGTTAAGTAAGAGAAAATGGTTTTATATTAAGGAAGTGTCAAAGCGATGAGTTTCACATTGAATAAATCGATTATTAAAGAAGTGTGCGGAGAGACCTCATATAAAAGAGGTGAAGCCTATTATAAATCAAATAAAGTGATAATAGATCATTACGATGAAAATAAAGAAATTTGTGAGGCGACAGTAAAAGGGAACGAGGATTTCCATGTTACAGTAGCAAAAGCCAAAAAGGGTGATGTTGTTGCAAAATGTAGTTGTCCTTCATTAGCGTCTTTTCAAACGTACTGTCAACATGTTGCAGCAGTATTAATACAAATAAACTATAATCAACAAACAGGTGGAATGAGCTCCACTAGTAGCAGAAATGATCAATTGACAAGTGGTATGTTTCAGCTGTTTGCAGACAAACCACTGAGGCCAAAAAGTAAACAACACCGTTTTGATACACGTGAAATATTAGATATTGAGTTTATATGTACACCAGTTGCTACGAGAAGTGGTGGGGCTCTTCTTGGGATTCAATTGAAACTTGCCAAAGTGTATTTCATAAATCATATTAGAGAATTTCTTTCTAAGGTGGAGAAAAGAGAGTCTTTTCATTGTTCAAATGAATTTACATATACACCAGATGTACATAGTTTTAAACAAGAAACGGATGCAATTATTCAGCAGCTCATTAAAATGTATCATAACGAAAAAATGTATGAAGATACGCTAGAAGTACATGCGAAACAAGATGAAAGTATGATATTTATACCACCAGCTTCATGGAAAGATATGCTCTTTTCACTTTCTAAAGCTGAATATGTACAGCTGAAACAAAATGAACAACTGTTTCAGGGATTACAAGTTTCAAAAGGGTTGTTGCCGTTACACTTTGAATTTACGAAGGGAAATAATGGCGGATTTACACTTCATATAGAGGGTTTAAATCGTGTACAAGTTATGGATATGTATAACAATGCACTTTACGATGGGAAATTATATCACTTACACATTGAAGATTGTATGCGACTTATTGAATTACAAAAGATGAATAGTAATCAGTTTTATATTCCAGAAAGTAAGATGGAACATTTCGTCGCGAAAGTTGTACCAGGATTAATGAAGCTCGGAACTGTACACATTGATGAAGTAATATCGGATCGTGTTGAAACACCTTCGCTAAAAGCGAAATTGTATTTAGACCGCGTGAAAAATCGCTTATTAGCAGGTCTTGAATTTCACTATGGGAACGTCATGATTAATCCGCTAGAAGAGGACGGACAGCCGTCTGTTTTTAATCGTGATGAGAAAAAGGAAAAAGAGATTTTAGACATTATGAGTGAAAGTGCTTTTGCAAAAACAGAAGGCGGTTACTTTATGCATAATGAAGAAGCTGAGTATAACTTTTTATATCACGTTGTGCCAACATTAAAAGGTTTAGTTGATATTTATGCGACAACAGCAATCAAATTGCGAATTAGTAAAGGGGATGCAGTTCCTCTTATTAGAGTGAGAAGAAAAGAAAGAATTGATTGGTTGTCATTTCGTTTTGATATAAAAGGAATACCAGAAGCAGAAATTAAAGGTGTATTAGTGGCCCTTGAAGAGAAACGTAAATATTATCGATTGGCGAATGGTTCGTTTTTATCGCTAGAGAGTAAAGAGTTTAATGAAATTAATCAGTTTATAAAAGAATCAGGTATTCGGAAAGAATTTTTACATGGAGAAGAGGTAAATGTTCCGCTTATTCGGAGTGTAAAATGGATGAACGGACTTCATGAAGGCAATGTTTTAAGTTTGGATGATTCTGTTCAAGAGTTAGTAGAAAACATTCAAAACCCGAAAAAATTAAAGTTTGCTGTGCCAAATACTTTAAATGCAGAAATGAGAAAGTATCAAGTATATGGGTTCGAATGGATGAAAACACTTGCTCATTACCGTTTTGGCGGTATTTTAGCAGATGATATGGGACTTGGAAAAACGTTGCAAAGCATTGCTTTTATAGATTCTGTTTTGAATGAGATTCGAGAAAAGAAACTGCCAATATTAGTCGTTTCACCATCATCTCTTGTTTATAATTGGTTTAGTGAATTGAAAAAATTCGCCCCGCATATTAGAGCAGTTATTGCAGATGGAATTCAAGCAGAGCGCCGGAAAATTTTGAAAGATATAACGGAATTTGATGTTGTAATCACGTCATATCCATTACTGAGAAGAGATATAAGATTGTATGCAAGACCATTTCATACACTATTCCTTGATGAAGCGCAGGCGTTTAAAAACCCTACAACGCAAACGGCAAGAGCTGTGAAAACAATTCAAGCTGAATACCGTTTTGGGCTAACGGGTACACCTGTAGAAAATTCATTAGAAGAGCTATGGTCTATCTTCCATGTCGTCTTCCCAGAATTATTACCAGGAAGAAAAGAGTTCGGTGATTTAAGGCGTGAAGATATAGCGAAGCGAGTGAAACCATTCGTATTAAGACGATTAAAAGGGGACGTATTAAATGAGTTGCCAGAGAAAATAGAGCACTTACAATCATCGGAGTTATTACCCGATCAAAAGAGTCTTTATGCTGCTTATTTAGCGAAGCTAAGGGAAGAAACGTTAAAGCATTTAGACAAAGATACGTTACGTAAAAATAAAATTAGAATTTTAGCTGGTTTAACGAGATTGCGACAAATTTGTTGCCATCCTGCTTTATTTGTTGATGATTACAAAGGAAGTTCAGCTAAATTTGAACAACTGTTAGAGATTTTAGAGGAATGTAGAAGTACAGGGAAGAGAATATTAATTTTTTCTCAATTTACGAAGATGCTTTCCATTATTGGTCGTGAGTTAAATCGACAAGCAATTCCATACTTTTATTTAGACGGGAGTACACCAGCGCAGGATCGTGTAGAGCTGTGCGATCGGTTTAACGAAGGAGAAGGAGATCTATTTCTCATTTCTTTAAAAGCTGGTGGTACCGGACTTAATTTAACTGGTGCAGATACAGTAATATTATATGATTTATGGTGGAATCCAGCTGTTGAACAACAAGCGGCCGATAGGGCGTATCGAATGGGACAAAAAAATACAGTGCAAGTTATAAAGCTAGTAGCTCAGGGAACAATTGAGGAGAAAATGCATGAACTGCAAGAAAGTAAGAAAAATTTAATCGCTGAAGTGATTGAGCCGGAGAAGAGAAATTGTCCTCAATCACAGAGGAAGAAATTCGAGATATTTTAATGATTTAATATAAAAAAGCTATGCCTTCAAATTTATGAGGGCATAGCTTTTTTGTTGTAATAATTATATTTTGTTTTGTACAAAGTAAAGAAATCAAATGTTATTTAAATTACTTCTTTGTACCTTTACTTTTGTAGGGTTTGGCAGCTGCCTTTTTCTTTGCACTTGATTGCCAACGGTTCCATCCTTTACTTCCTGTACCTTGTCCTACACCTTTTTTCGGTTTTGCTTTCGTTTTACTCATATGATCACTCCGTTATATAAAAAATCTTATTTAATAATAGCCAATGTTTTAGAAAAATATTCTGGATAAATGACTATGTTTGTTTTAAGTAAAAACAAACTGCTTGAATGCTATAGTATATCATGAAATTGCAAGTAAACTGAAAGGAATTATAAAGAAAATGAAAATAATAAGAAATACTGCGGATTCTATATTCCGAACGATCACATTAATTATTGTGTATACGTTAGTTTCGGTCAGTGAAACATTTTTTGGATTGACGAGGCAGAAAAAGTAAAGATATTAAATTAACAACAATCAATAAAGCCGTAAAATAAAGAATTGAAAAATATTTTAAAACTTTTTGTTGACTTTCTTTATTTTTTGTATAGAATAATCATTAATAAAATGTTTCAGAGATGTGACAACAAAACGACTATGAAAGGACGAGTAGTAGTAGGACGTAGTTTAAGCGAGTCAGGGGTGGTGTGAGCCTGATACGAAGCCTATTATGAAGAACCTCCTGGAGTTGCTAACCGAAATCCTTTATAGGAAAGTAGACTTAGCCGGGAACTTCGCCGTTACAAGAAGAACAGTATCGAGATATTCCATCTCCGTATTGTATAAGTGAGCAACCTCTGTTGCTAATTTGGGTGGTACCGCGGAACCAAAGCCTTTCGTCCCAGTTTTTTGGGAAAGAAGGGCTTTTTTTGTTGGCTTCTTTTCACAACATCCAAACATTTTAGGAGGAAACCACCATGTATCAATCATTAATGACAGTAAGAGAGACTCAAATTGCAATTAAGGAAGTTAAAACATTTTTCGAGGACCAATTAGCAAAACGCCTTGAACTATTCCGCGTATCTGCACCATTATTCGTAACGAAAAAATCAGGATTAAACGATCACCTAAACGGTGTAGAACGTCCAATTGAATTTGATATGTTACATTCAGGAGAAGAATTAGAAATTGTTCATTCACTAGCGAAATGGAAACGATTTGCATTACATGAATACGGATATGAAGCTGGTGAAGGTTTATATACAAACATGAACGCGATTCGTCGTGATGAAGAACTTGATGCAACGCATTCCATTTATGTTGACCAATGGGATTGGGAAAAAATCGTTCAAAAAGAATGGCGTACTGTTGAATACTTACAAAAAACCGTACAAATAATTTATGGAATATTCAAAGATTTAGAAGATCACTTATTTGAAAAATATCCGTTCCTTGGAAAGTATTTACCGGAAGAAATTGTTTTCGTTACTTCTCAAGAATTAGAAGATAAATATCCAGAATTAACACCGAAAGATCGTGAACATGCAATTGCAAAAGAACACGGTGCAGTCTTCATTATCGGAATTGGTGATGCACTTCGTTCAGGTGAAAAGCATGACGGACGCGCAGCTGATTATGACGATTGGAAATTAAACGGTGACATTTTATTCTGGCACCCAGTACTACAATCTTCATTTGAGTTATCATCAATGGGAATTCGGGTTGATAGTAAATCACTTGATGAGCAGTTAACGAAAACTGGTGAAGACTTCAAACGTGAGTATGATTTCCATAAAGGTATACTAGAAGACGTACTACCATTAACAATCGGCGGTGGCATTGGACAATCAAGAATGTGCATGTACTTCTTACGTAAAGCACATATCGGTGAAGTTCAATCTTCTGTATGGCCTGACGATTTACGTGAAGCTTGCAAGAAAGAAAACATTCATCTGTTTTAATAGAAGTAAGGGAATAGCTTAAATATAGAGCTATTCCCTCTTTTTTATAAAACATTACTTATTTATTACCGAGTTCTTCTGCTAAACCGATTAAAATTCCTTCGACTCCACGAATGTAGCAGAGACGATACGAGTTCTCGTACTGAACTACTTCGCCAACGAGCTCTGCACCATGCTTAGTGAGTCTCGATACCATTTCGTCAATATCCTCGACAGTGAACATGACGCGTAGATAACCGAGGGCGTTTACAGGAGCTGTTCGGTGATCTGCTATAGTAGGAGGGGTGAGAAATCGCGAAAGTTCAATTCGGCTGTGGCCATCTGGAGTGACCATCATAGCGATTTCTACGCACTGAGAACCGAGTCCAGTTACGCGACCAGCCCATTCACCTTCGACATTTGCTCGACCTTCGAGATTCAAGCCAATCTCCTCAAAGAAAGAGATTGCGTTATCAAGGGATTCTACAACGATGCTGACATTGTCCATTCGTAGTAATTTGTTTTTTGCCATAGTCTTATCTCCTTATGTATAAAAGTTTATTATTTAATTATCCTCATAATTATACTACTAAGTAGTTACAAATTCCTTTCAGTCAAAAACACCTTGTCACAGTATAGGAAAATGTGACAAGGTGTTTTTTAATATATCATATAGCATCTTGTTAACGAATAGCTTTTTATTTAATAGGAAGGAAGTAGATTGATATGTTTTTTTTATAAGCGTTACTAAACATATCAAATTAGCTCATTTGCACGAAAGGCTCAATTTTCGCCATAAATGATTGATGCAGCGCCTCAACGCCTGTTACTAAATGAAGGCGGTCAATAACGACAGACACTTTAATTTCTGATGTACTTACCATTTTAATATGAATATCTTCTTCTTTTAAAGTAGTGAACATATTTGCAGCGACACCTGGGTTAGATACCATGCCAGATCCTACGATTGATACTTTTGCTAAGTGATTTTCATGTTCTACAGATTCGTAGTGAAGAGTTTCTTGATTTTGTTCCAATACTTCTAATGTTTCTCTTAAATCATTCGAGTGAATGGAGAAGGAGAGATGAACAGTTCCTTCATTTGTAATACTTTGAATGATGATATCTACATTAATATGTGCCGCTGCTAATGTAGAGAAAACAGTTGAAAGTGAACCTTGTTCTAATCCTTTCACTGTGATGCGTGTAATATTATCTTCAAATGCAATACCTTTAACGATTGATTGTTGTTCCATGTTACATTCTCCTTTTACAATTGTTCCGTTTTCTTGTTCCATACTTGAGCGAACTTCTAAAACTACGTTATGATTTTTAGCAAACTCAACAGCACGCGGGTGTAATACGCCAGCACCGAGGTTTGCAAGTTCTAACATTTCGTCATAAGAAATTTCATCTAATTTATAAGCATCTTTTACAACTCGTGGATCCGTCGTATATACGCCGGTCACATCTGTGTAAATATCACATTTTTTTGCGTTTAGTGCAGCAGCTAATGCGACAGCAGTTGTATCAGAACCGCCTCGTCCAAGCGTTGTAATTTCAAAATCTTCACTGACTCCTTGGAAACCAGCTACAATAACAATCGTACCTTCAGCAAGATAAGATTGAATACGATCTGTATGAATGTCAGTAATCCGTGCACTACTATGTACAGATTCTGTCGTAATACCAGCTTGCCACCCTGTTAATGAAATTTCATGATAGCCTTTTGCTTGCAGTGCCATTGTTAATAATGAAATAGTTACTTGTTCTCCTGTAGATAGAAGCATATCCATTTCACGTTTACTTGGATTTTCTGTGATAGCGTTAGCGAGTGCGACAAGTTCATCTGTGCTTTTTCCCATTGCTGAAACGACAGAGACAATGCTATGACCTCGTTCATATTCTTCAATAATTAAATTTGCTACATGTTGAATGCGTTCGACGCTTCCGACAGAAGTGCCACCAAATTTTTGAACAATTGTTTCCATTACAAATTCCTTCTTTCGTCTATTTTTAAGAATAGATTAGGAAATATATAAATCCCCAATACTCCTGTAGTTACCAGAAAGACAAACAAAAAACACCATCTCAAATAAGTGAGGATGGTGCTGTTACAGGAAAAGGGAAACAGAAAACGGAGCTAATAAAAAAACCGCCAAAAAAGGAATATCATAAAAAAATGATATCTCTTTTTTGTAGATAGCTCTTCATACGTACACGTCTGTACATATGACAGTTCTGTTTCTATTCGAAAACAGCCCCAATTGATAAATGCAGAGAAATTTATCAATTTCGGCAATACTTCCTTTCATCTAAGTTCATAGACATCTCTGTGTCTCCATTAGAATACTCATAAGTATCGCAACCTCTATCTCACGTTTTAGGCGAGAGTGTTTGATTTATGAAGTTGTTGGTAACATTTGTTTTATAATAATTTAAATTTTTCGTGGAATCAAGTGTTTTATATATATTTTAAAAATTCTTTCTTTTTTCTGAGGAAGTTTGTGAAAAATGTAGCAAAATAAATTCATTGCATGTACATTAAAGTTATAGTGCATAGGAGGTGGGGAGAATGAAAAGGAAACAGCCTATTTATGTTGCGACAAAAATGAACACGACGATGGAAAAATTATGGGAATATACGCAAGAACCAGATATACATACAGAGTGGGATGCTCGCTTTACTGAAATTTCGTATTTAGAGAAAAAAGAAGGGGAACCACAGAAGTTTTTGTATAAAACAAAGATTGGATTTGGGCTTGAAATAGTTGGAGAAGACCTGCGGTAGTATGTCAACTGAAAAATAATATCTTTTGAAGTTATCAAAGGACAAATTGCTTAAAAAAGACATCACGAAACTAGACCAGTATTTTATGTAAAATACT
>NZ_JAKUFX010000157.1:0-12246 GCF_022663635.1 Bacillus cereus group sp. BfR-BA-01356
AATACTTTATGAAGACGTTTAGCCACTTCCTATCGAATCCAGTGGATTTATTTTCAAAATCCTCTAGCAATATTTTTTGAAAATGTCCCCTTGACTTTTCATAGTTGGTCTATCAAAATAAAATAGTTTCTGTATATCTTATTAAAATGCAACTACAGATGTACAGGCGATTTTAGTAGAAAAAGCGTAATTACAGAGCGATTACGCCATGAAAATTTCTTTATCATGAGAGTTTAGAAGCTTACGATTAAGAAACAGTAACCACTGAAGAGGAAGTGGGTAGTTTGGCGAAAAAATCATTTTAAAACTACAATACTCAAAAAACAAGGGGAACAAAAAAGACATTTTCTTAAATTGAAAATGCCTTTGCTAATTAATTAATAAAACAATTTTGGATCTGTATCTGTATTTTGAACCGTTTCCTCACTAATTTCAGTACTTGTAGTACAGCTTGTCGAAAACAAAATTGGTATACCGCAAATAGTATCTTTCATTACATCACGAAAAACTTTTGCAGCGACTTCTGTGAATGTTTGACATAGATTGGAAATGTCATCATTAAAAAACTGAATTACTTTCGCAGCAAAAACTGGAAAAACAACATTAGATCCACCCGGGAACTGCGGTCGTACAACAACTTGCTCAAAATACAAGTTGTTTTCTAAAGCTACTTGAAAAAGGTGTGCAATTTCAAAAGCGTCTAAAGGACAAGGAATCGGATTTACAATTCCATCCCCAATAACACTAACAACAATAGTAACATTTACATTGCCAAATTGCACTGTTGGTTTAAGAAGTGTAGCTAATGCAATCGCTTTTTCAAAATCCGTAGTTTGTACTAAAATAATAAAATTTCCATCAGTCGGTATTAGCGGACCTACTGTTACAGTTGGATCAGCCCCTACCGAATTTCTGAGTTCGTTAAAATATGTGATCCATGGTGGCGAAAGTTGAGGTTGTACATGCTCGTCCATTCTTTTTTCACCCCCTTATATAGTTTTCAATACTATAATATGAAAAAAAAATAATAATGTAATGGATATATTTATTATTTTTCATAATCACTTTTATAAGGAGCATCTCCAGTATTTTAGAAAATCCCCTCCAAAGGATTGAAGGGGATTTTCGTTTATATACCATTACTACATAGACTCCAATAACCGATAGAAAGACTGTTTTTAAAATCTTTTTAAAAGATTTTAACTCAATTTTTTAATACTTAATGCTGCGCCACTTTCAATAAGATTACAAAGAGCTAGAGAAAATCCACCAAGACTTGTATTTCTTAATGAAAAAGTTGAGTTAGCTGGTATTCTTAAAATAGCTGTTCCTGAAAATTGGTCACATGCTTCTCCAGTGTTAGTTATTGTTCCAAAAGATGTTTGGAAATTAGGAACTGGGATTCCATTTAGGATAGCAGTTACTTGTTGTTCTGAACCTATGCCTGTTCTATCAACAGTTGTAATTACATAGTTAATTTCATAATCTCCAGCTAATGGAATGAATATTGTAGTAGAGGAAAGTAAAACAATCCCTCCTGCGGTAGCTATACTTTGGTTGTTAAATGGAATGTCCTGTCCATTAAGTATCGTAACAAATGTATTTTGCCAGAAGTTACGATACGCTGGTGAAAAGGTTGGAATTTGGGGAACAGCAGGTGGAATTGGAGGGGAAAATCTACCACAACATTGCTTCGTTTTTGAAAAATATGAGTTCAAAATAATTTACTACCTTTTTTGAGACTTTATATACTTATTTATATTCAAATTAAGTAATTTACCTTGTATATTTGTCCAATAAAACTTACGATATATATCCTATACATGTGAGGTTAACATAATGTCCTATTATCGATAGCAAGTTTTTTCATAGAATCCTTTTGTGTACAGAGATTCTTCTTTTTTTGTTCTATGCATCTATGCATTTTTTTATACATCCCTATCCTAATGCTGTTTTAAAGTTCTTGTTTGTTACTAGAACTGTATAAAATCTTACATGCTCGTAGCATGTTTTTTTCAAAGATGCTGGCGATATCCCATTAAAAGAAATAGAGCGATAAGGTATTAAATAAAATGAGGATAGCTATAAATTGATTTCATTTTTGAATAAAAAACTTAAAGACCAGTTAAATTACTGGTCTTTAAGTTTGCTTTTTTTACATTCATAGTTTTCATCTTTTTTATGACAGCACTGGTCAAATGAATCATCCCGACATACTCCTGGGATTGGTCCACATGGATTAAACTTTGAATTATTTATCACTTTGTATGGTCGCATCATATCGTTATCTTCATGTTCAATAATATGACAATGAAATGGGTAGATTCCGGTAAACGGACCAAAACGAGCAATTATTCTCGTTATTTGACTAGGATTTGCACGTACGGTATCCTTCCAGCCTCTTTCATTAGGGTCTGGAGGAATTGGATCACCACTTATTATATAAGTTCCATCTGGATTAATGGTTATTGGGATGCGGTTTAAAATCTGGAATTGCACAAGATGAAGATGAATCGGATGGGTATCTGTAGTGAAATTGACTAATTCCCAAACTTCAATTGTACCATTATATGGCGTATTTTCTATAGGGATATCCTCCCAGTGTTTATGGTTAATAAGGAAAAGTGGACGACCAAATTCATCTGTTTGTTCTGTTAAAGTGTTGGTACGTGTTGTAAGGGCTTGATCCGGACTTAGTCTTTCTAAACAAGATAAGTTCTCAGGAATGGTTGAGTCATCAGGTTTGGTAACGTGTTGTTTTACTCTGAATTGCATAATCTGCGACAAATTTTCATCAGGAGCAACTCCATCCGGGAATGGTATAGGGGCATCATTTGTTAAAATGATATCTTGCCCCTTACGCAAAGAGAAATCAATAATGACATCGGCTCTCTCAGCTGGAGCTAAAGTGAGTGCTTCTACTATAACAGGATGCTCTAAAAGTCCTCCATCAGTTCCAATTTGAATGAATTTTTGTCCAGAGCTTAATTTCATACGATAAAAGCGAGCATTAGATCCATTCAAGAGTCGGAAACGGTATTTACGTGGCTCTACTTCAAGAAAAGGCCAAACTTTTCCATTGACTAGAATAGTAGTACCTTCTGTAAACGATGGGATAACAGAAGGATCAGGTAAGTTAGGGTTAATTGGCGGTGGGGGCTGAGGAGAAGGTGGTGGTAAATTTCCTGGTTGCTCTGGATAAAATAGTTCACCATTTGGATAAAACGACCGATCTTGAATAACTAATGGAATTTCAAATTTACCACTAGGTAAATTTAGCTTTTTTTCTTCTATATCTCGAATCAAATAAAAGCCAGCCAGACCAGCATACACATTTAATCTTGTTATCCCAAGTGCATGATCATGATACCATAGTGTCGTCGGGCGTTGGCAGTTTGGATAATAATATGTTTCATATAGAAACGTGGGTCCCACATTTTTAAAATCTTTTGTAAACCATGCTTCTGGAAAACCATCACTATCTGGTTGTACCCTTCCACCATGTAAATGGACAACTGTTCGAACTTCTGGCTGATTGAATTCAGCCCCACCAATCGTTGTGTCTATCGGAAATAAATGTTTAAATGGTAATTTATTTTCCCACTTCACAAGAATGGGATGATTCCTACGAACATCAAATGTAGGACCTGGATACATACCGTTATAACCCCAAACGGTAGTCGGTGGTAAATCGCGATGTAATTTCTGCTTGATTTGCTTCATCTTTACCTCATAAAAAGGTACACCCTCACATTTTCTTGTTGGTTTAATAATGGGAGGGATCGGTAATGCATCTACAAATTTTTTTAAAAACAATTCATTTTCACTCCTTTAAACTAAATTTTTTACTTAACCACTAGTAATATTCTAATCACAAAATAATCCTAATATTTGAAAATGAAAGGGTAATCGAAAAAACTTGGTGTATGGACTGTCAATTGGGAAGCTATATTTATTTCTTTTTATTTATCTTATTTTGGGAGAAAATGAATGGTATGGTTCATGTCCTAGTTCTACATAAATAGGCATTTTTTCGTCTACTAGGGGTAGTGAAATCACTTAATTTGATAGGCTTGTTGTGAAATGCCCACAAAAACAAGCTTCATTAAAACAATATATACCTCTTTCAAATGGGTGAATTCTTTGCGTCAGAACCAGATTTACTATTAATATAGAAACACTATCATTGGATTATCATAAGACACACAACAGTAAAGATGTAACATATTATATCGTGATAAGTAAATTTTTATTAAGAGTAATTGTATATATCTCTCTAATAAAGTATATCTGTAGGAGGTAGTTACATGTTTGATAAAAACAAAATACTTCAAGCTAATGTATTTAATTCAAATTTAATTGGCCCTACACTTCCACCAATTCCATCGTTTACTCTACCAACAGGTTCAACTGAAGGTTGGCTTTTACCTATGCAGAATATTTTACAACAACTTATTGGAGAAACAGTGCTTCTTGGCACTATTGCAGATGCACCAAACACTCAACCACTGTTCTTTTTATTTACTATTACTTCTGTAAACGATTTTGTAGTTACAGTTACAGATGGTCCCACATCATTTGTAGTCAATATTTCTGATGTAACAGGGATAGGTTTTTTACCGCCAGGACCATCTATAACTTTACTTCCACCTGTAGACTTAGAATGTTAATGTGATTGCCGCGAACGACCGATTAGGGAATTACTAACTACGCTTATTGGTTCTACGGTGAATCTTTTAGTAAGTACTGGTTCTACTGCTGTAGATTTTAACGTGGAACAAACAGGTCTTGGTATAGTTCTAGGTACTTTACCTATAAATCCAACTACAATCGTTAGGTTTGCTATTTCAACCTGTAAAATTACAGCTGTGAACATTCTCTAAACTTTAGAGATGTATAATAAAAAATAGTACTAAATGCCCATCAAGCTAAGTTTTTATTACACTCCCAGAACGGAATTTTCAGGCCTCCTTGTGACAAAAAATGAACTGAATTCTCATGGATACCTTTGAAAAGGTAAAATTTTCGTTTTGGGGGCACTTCAAAATCCTAGCTTGATGGGCATGTTATGCTACCCTATGTAATCTTCAACAGTAATCCTACTCCAATAGTTCAATAAAGTAATGCCATAATGTCCGTTTATAGGTACATTTCATTAAGTAGAAAGTAATAAATTTATTGAGGTTTAATAATTTTGATACTGATAATTTGACATACTTAAAACCAAAAGTTGCATGTTATATTATTAGGCACAACAATATAAATAATACTATTTGTTTATTCCGTAAATAATGCTGATAAAAAAGGTGAAAGGATTTTTAAAGATAAAAATAGAAATCTGTATAAAAAAATATTTAAATGGTAGGGATATTATGAAAATCGGTAAGTTTGGTGAAGTAAATAACATAAGTATTGATACAATTAGACATTATATGGATCTTAGTCTCATTATTCCTGAAAAAAAAGGAGGGCACTATTTTTTTGATGAGTATTGTCAAACAGATTTAGAACTTATATTACATTACAAAGATTTAGGGTTTAGCTTGAATGAAATTAAAGAACTATTTTTTTATAAAAATTTAGCGAAATCTATGAATTACGAAAAAATTACCTTTTACCAATCTTTATTTAAACTAAAATATGACGAAATGGAACAGGAAATAGAACTTTTGGAGAAGAAACGGGATAAATTAAAGGAAGCGTTACATAATTTATCTATAGAAACTGAAATCTCGAGTTCAATTTTAGGGGTAGATTTAAAAGTACTTCATTTATTTAAATGTGTTAAGTGTAACGGAAATTTAATTCTTGAAGATGGGATTATTAATAAGAATCAAATTATTGAAGGAAAGTTAATTTGTAATTGTGGTGAAGAATACGCGATTATTTCAGGGGTTTTAACAGCTGGTAACTCGTTGGAAGCGTATGAAAAGACATCACTTGAAGATTCTATTTCGGATTATATCCATGAAACCGATACTGCTTTTTTGGAAAATGTTCAAAGAGGAGGAGAATGGTCAAAAAAGAAACTAATGCAACTAGATTTAAATGAAAAAATACTACTTGATTTAGGGTCTGGTATTGGGTTCTTTTTACGAAATATTTATGAAGAACTACCGGAAGATTGTTTATATATTGCTGTTGATCGAGATTTGAATAAACTTTTACTTTTAAAAGATGTAATTGAGAGAAGAAATGTGAAAAGAAATATTGTATTTATTTGTGCCGACTTTCTAAACATACCTATTCAGAGTAGTTCTATTGATATTGTAATCGATCAATCAGGTACAAGTAATTATAGTTTTGAACATGAGGAGTTCTTATTGCGCGAATTAAATTCCCTTTTTAAACACAATTGTTATTTATTAAGTTCATTTATTTTATTTAATAAATTTAGTATAAATAGCCAAATTGCACCTAGACTCCGAGGGAATTTTACATCTGCAAAAGTAACGAAAGAAATCCAAAATTTACAGTTTCAATCGATTGATGAAAGCACTTCAAATTATTTAAAAAGAGGCGGAAAGTACGAAGATTTCTTTGTTCAAGGAGAAGAAATTTATACATATTCATTTTTCGGAAAAAGATGGGGTTAACTCCATCTTTTATTTATTTTCCCTTAAAACTTTTCAAATCGTACATATTGCTATTGGGCTGACCCAAGAACTTACAATGTACGTAATACAAAGTTATGCAGGGGGGAAAATGATGGGAAGTTTACGATTACATATAGAAAATAAAAATAGAAACCAAGAACTAAGAAATATTTGTTTATATTCAATTGCAAAAACAGTATCACTATTTGGTAGCTCTATTTATAGTTTCGCATTAGGATTGTATGTATTACAAATAACCGGATCTGCTTTAAATTTCGCGATTACGCTTATTTTAGGAACGATTCCAATGATTGTTATGAATCCATTTGCCGGTGTCATTGCTGATAAGGTTGATAAAAAGAAACTCGTCGTTTGCATGGATGTATTAAGCGGGTGCTTATTAATAACTGTTTATATATTAAGCAACTATTATGGATTAAACTTGTTCATTATTTATACTACTACCTTTCTTATGACCGTATTTACAACGTTTTTTGGAATAGGATTAGAGGCCGTAAAACCGAATATGGTTACTAAAGAACGGTTAATGAGTATTAATTCTATAAGTAAAATTATCGATTCTATATCTTTAATTTTAGGGCCTATGTTAGGGGGCATTGTTTTTGCAGTCTTTGATATGAAAACTTTTATAATTATTAACGGTATTTCATTTATCCTTTCGGCTATATCCATATTGTTTATAAACTTTAAATTGTGCGAGCAAAACATAAATGAGGAATGTTCAATTAGAGAAATTAATTTTATTGAAGATATAAAGGAGGGATACTCTTACTTATTGGAGCGGAAAAGCTTAAAAAATACTTTTAGTATTTTAATTTCCCTTAATTTCTTTTTAGGCTTTGCTGTAACCGTTCCGTTGCCATACATTATTAACACAGTTCTCAATCTTAATTCTAAGCAATTTGGTATGATTCAAGGGACTTTTCCGATAGGTATGATAGTTGGTGCAATATTAGTGAAAAAGATAACTGATTGTTATTCTTATTCTTATCTATTGAAAAAATAAGTTTTATGTTGGCAATTTTTATGATAGTTTCAGGGATACCTGTTTTATTTAAATCTATTGTAGTAAATAATTTGGTATATGTTACTACGTATTGCATGATTATGTTCTTTTTAGGATTTATGATAGCACAAATTGATATTCCTTTAATGTATTTCATGCAAAATGAGATTCCTGAAGAATATAGAGGAAGAGTTCTTAGTATTGGATTAAGCTTAGGTAAAATAATGCAACCAATAGCACTTGCAATATCAGGACTATTATTAAATTTCATTCCAGCCTACACGCTTCCCATTGCAGGGGGGATTGTATTTTTTACTTTGAATAAAATTTTAGCAAATAAGTTTAATTTAGAAATTCATTCAAAAGATTATAGTGTTTAACGTAACTTAAAAAGCGCAGGATTAGCATCCTGCGCTTTTCTATCGTAATTCAGCTGTTTTTCTAATAACAATCTTATCAATATCATCTTCTTCATCACCAATAAATAACCCGCGCTCTTTTAAATACGCTTCAAAATATAAATCTGCTTCTGCACGTTCATCATATGGTTTGACAGATAGAACGAAACCTAATTTGTTTTGTTCTTCTAAATGAGAAGTGGAAATGTATGCCGGTACATTGTGGCGTAAAAAGAGTTCTTTAACCGGAATAATCATATCTTTCATTAATTTCGTTAACATACCCATTTCAAACTCGAAATTAAAGCGATCTATACTAGATAAATCAGCGAATACTACACCGATAAAACCTGTATTAAATACTTCTTGATATTCTACATCTTCGTCATGGCCGCCGTAAAAATTCTTTTCGATTAAATAATTTACAAAATAAGCAATGCCATCATTTTGTTCAAATGGTTTCGTTGAAAGAACAAAGCCAATTTTCTTTTGTTTATGTAAATATACACATGACATGTATGCTGAAATGTTATGTTCTTTAAACAAAGCGCTTGTTGCTCCAGAGAGACCATCTAATACGTGATGAACAATTTGAAGTTTTTTACGAGCGAAATAATAGGATTTCTTTTGTAACTCCAATGTATCAATAAAGACAGAGCCGATAAAGCCTGTATTTGAAATAATAGGTGCTTGCTTTTTTCTTCCTCTGCGCTTTAATGGAGCCATTGTTAAAATCATCCCTTCATGTACGTTTAAAATAAAAAAAAGAACGTTTGTTCGTATAATTATATTTTACTATTAAAACGCTATAAAGTAAAGGGTTTTTGATGAAAATATAACAAAAAAGACACCTTATAAAAGGTGCCTTAAACGCTGTAGGGAATAGGGTTTACCCTAACTATTTATATTATGATACAGAAACAATCTCTTCTGTATCTTCTACATCTAAATGACAGTCCATAGTACGAACATCTTGATCTTCATGACTTCCGAAATAAATAGTAATTTTCATATGTATCGCTCCTTTATTCTAGGAATACCTAAAATAATTACTAGTAATGTTAATATTTATTATATACCACTTTTTTCATTCCGACAACGTTATATCATTTTTAATTATTTTAAACTATAGAGCACAATTTAAAGAGGTACTTTTTATAAAAAAAGGTAAATTTCTAATATGTTATATTTAATATAGAGGGGTTCGAGTATTACTTTTTATGAAAAGGAGAACTATTGATGAATTATAAACAATTACTAATAGATAACTTTGCATTTAAAACTTCATATGTTGCGCAATTTGTGCCCGGAATGAGTATAAAAGAAACGAAAGATTATATTGCTGTTGATTGCGGATTACCTGCCGATACATTCAATATCATCACTCTACTGAACAATAATTTAACGGAAGGGGTCGAGAAATTATATAAGGAGGTAGAATACTATAATCAAAAGAAATTTCCAATGAGTGTTTGGTTATGGGATGAGGAGCAAGAGCGGGATATAAAAAGCGAGTTAAATAAAATCGGTTTAAAAGAAGCGGAGCAAAATATTGCGATGGTAGCAGACTTAAAAACAATTTCTCCAACAATACACATGCCAGTAAGTTTTACAATTCAACAAGCATCTTCACCTGGACTAATAAAAAAATTTGGAGAAACGTTAGCTAATCTATTCGGCACATCAGAAGAAGCTATACATGTACAAGCATTCTATAATCAAATTTCTAATCTTGATTTATGGAACAGTGAGAATATGAAACTATTTTTAGGATTTTATGAAGGTGAAATCGTAACTGTTGGTTCATTGATATGTTCAAAAGATAGTATTGGTATTTATGACATCGCAACGAAAGAAGAAATGAGAGGACGAGGATTCGGATCTACTATGTTCAATTTCCTACTGCAAGAAGCACATAAATTTAAAAATACGTATTGTGTATTACAAGCTTCAACCGATGGAATCAATATTTATAAAAAATCGGGATTTCAAGCTATCGGCAAAATGACTGTATTGGAAAATCGACATGTAATTGAGTAAATCATTCAAGTTAAATTGTCTTTATATAGGAGCTTATAAATCGTTATGAAAAAGATATATCTCGTTACAATAATTTGTGCCTTTATAATAATAAGTATCTTTGTTTTTCAGAAAATTAATGAACATAAGTATACTAAAGCTATGAATCAATCAAATCATATAAAAAATATCGCACATAGAGGTGCTTCTGCGTTCGCGCCTGAACATACAATAGCAGCATATCGATTAGGCCAACAAATGAATGGAGATTATATAGAAATTGATCTCCAAATGACAAAAGATGGACATTTAGTGGCTATGCATGACGAAACCTTAAACCGTACAACAAATGGTACAGGGCTAGTGAAAGAGCATACATTAGAAGAAGTAAAGCAACTAAATGCAGGTTCTTTTTTTAATGAAAAATATCCGAACTTAGCAAAGAAAGAATTTGAAAATGCAAAAGTCCCAACATTAACAGAAATTATTGAAACGTTTGGGCATAACGCGAACTATTATATCGAAACAAAAACACCTAATGAATATCCAGGAATGGAAGAAAAATTATTAGAAATTATTAATCACTACGAAATACAGGATAAAGTGATTATTCAATCGTTTAGTGAAGAAAGTCTACAAAAGATTCATAGCTTAAATAGTAATATATCCATAGTACAATTATTACCTTATAAAAAAGCAGTTCAATTAACAAAATTAGAGATAGAAAAGTATAAAATGTACTGCATAGGTCTTGGTATGAATTACAAATATATTGATTCAGATTATGTAAAGAAAATAAAGAAAAACGGATTAGAAGTTCATCCATTTACAGTAGATAATGAAAAAGATATGAAAAAGTTACTTTCATGGGGAGTCGATGGGATGTTTACTAATTACCCGGATCGTTTACATTCAATATTATTGGATTTGAAAAGTCATGAATAAGAAGTGTTATTCATAAAGGAAAAATTTACAAAACCTGTATATTAGGATTATCAATGCAAGAAGGCATGTAGCATATAAAAAGAAAATACCAAAAACCGCAACTTGAAGACTTAGGTTGTGGTTTTTTTATTGCTTCGATTTCAACTTACAAAGTTTGAAGCTAGAAGTGAAAACCTTTTTAGCTGAATTGGCTTCCTATGTATTTGTACTTCGTATCGTTCTAGGTATATGTACAACCCGTGAGACGAGTTTTGCATAGGATAATAGAAAAGGAGATATTGCATATTGAAATACCACAATAGAAACATAAGTAATCTGAATAAATTAGCGGATAATACGAAAGCTGCAGCTTTTAAGTGGTATCAGTACTGTATCGACAATGGAATTGAAGTATTAATTTATGAAACAATCCGTACGGTCGCAACAACGTGAATATGTTCGTAAAGGAGCATCACAAACGATGCGCTCATATCACTTAGTAGGACAGGCATTAGATTTTGTTCCAATTCAGTCGAATGGTACAGAAGATTGGAATGGCTATAATAAAGAACCGTGGGCATCAGCAATTCGTTATGCTAAACAAATTGGCTTTGAATGGGGCGGTGACTGGAAAGGATTTGTGGATAGCCCGCATTTGCAATATAACTACAAAGGATATGGAACGGATACTTTTGGAAAAGGTGCTCAAAACGTAGTGACTCCTCCCCCGTCGAATGATAGTGTAGGGATTGCTTATATTAACGGTAGTAATGTAAATTTACGAAAAGGACCTGGTACTGGATATGGCGTTATTCGTCAATTAGGGAAAGGAGAGTCCTACAAAGTATTTGGACAATCAAATGGCTGGTTAAATCTCGGTGGCGATCAGTGGATTTATAACGATCCATCATATATTCGTTATACGGGAGGAAATGTACCAACACCTTCACAATCATCAAACGAGGGTGTAGGTGTAGTTACTATAATCGCTGATGTATTGCGTGTTCGTACCGGCCCAGGAACAAATTACGGCATTGTGAAAAACGTGTATCAAGGTGAAAAATATCAATCATTTGGATATAAAGATGGTTGGTATAATGTTGGTGGAAATCAATGGGTTTCTGGTGAATATGTTACGTTTGTAAAGTAAAAATAAGAGCCGTCCTGTTTATACTGACCCCTGTCAAGTAGACAGTAATTAAAACGCATAGTTAAGAAGCCTGAGTTCGATATTCGTATGGACTCAGGTTCTTTAATTTTTTCTGAAAACGATGGTGGTTAT
>NZ_JAKUFX010000158.1:0-12228 GCF_022663635.1 Bacillus cereus group sp. BfR-BA-01356
TTTACATAAAATACTGGTCTAGTTTCGTGATGTCTTTTTTAAGCAATTTGTCCTTTGATAACTTCAAAAGATATTATTTTTCAGTTGACATACTACCGCAGGTCTTTTTAGGTGGAGAATTAGGATTATTTACTGCTTCCAATATATATTCTTTAAACTCATTGGTGTATTTCCCCATATCATGGAGCATACCGGCTAAACCAGCTAAATGTTTTATACCAATTTTTTCTCCATAGGTTTCAGCTAGTTCTTTTACTCTTAATAAATGCTCTTCGACTGTTTGTACTTGACTGTCACTCTCGCGTATATGAGCAATGTAGGTCATTCAATCTCCCTCCATTTTATACTGTTTACTTTTGTATTAGATACTGCAGATATAGATACTTCTAGTTGAGTATCTACTAAACTATTTCAATCCAAGCACCTATATGAGGTGCAATCATGACTGAATTTTGTCAAAATTGTGATATTATATTTCAATCCACACACCTATTTAAGGTGCGACTATGAGCGTTCCAGATAAATATAAACCCGAGGTAATTTCAATCCATGCACCTATATGAGGTGCGACTGAAAACGGAAAAACAATTGAGCTAGTTGCAAAATTTCAATCCACGCACCTATATAGGGTGCGACTATGGGCATTCCAGATAAATATAAACCCGAGGTAATTTCAATCCTCACACCTATATAAGGTGCGACTGGTCTAACATCTAAAGCCATTAATAACTCCTAATTTCAATCCACGCACCTATATAAAGTGCGACTGCAAAGACGATCATAACGACTGGAGCAACAAAATTTCAATTCACACACCTATATAAGGTGCGACATACACTTTTTTTGATTTCTTCTACTATCTTCATTTCAATTCACGCACCTATATGAGGTGCGACTTTAAAACGTGCATAACCTAACACTTTCCCATTGTATTTCAATCCACGCACCTATATGAGGTGCGACCACTCGGAACTAATAACGCAAACATTGCCACCCAATTTCAATCCACGCACCTATATGAGGTGCGACTTTTTTACTCGGATACTCTAAAGGTGTAACAATAATTTCAATCCACGCACCTATATGAGGTGCGACATGTGGGTGACGTCATTAAATTCTCGTATCTTGTATTTCAATCCACGCACCTATATGAGGTGCGACACCGATTTGTGCTCAAAATCAATCACAAATACGTTAATTCTATTCAAAAATATAAAAATATTTTTATTTATTAAAGTATTTTGTATAAAAATCATAAATCCCCATCATACATTATGAGAATTCTAGGTGCGAATGTACTAGGAATTTCATGTTTGCTATACATTCGCACCTAAAAAATCAAAGGACTTTCTAAATCAATTCATTCTTGTACACCGATATATTTAATTTTATTTTCATAGCTATTAGCTAACTAATAAACAAGAATGTATAGTTTTATAATATGATGAAGAATTTTATTTATTAAATCTTCTAATCACATCGTTCTACTTCTTCCTTGCTAATTCAGCACCTTCACGCTTCATTTGTTTTAATACATCAACGTACACATGAATCGCAGTAGCAACCTCATTCTCAACATCTGTAGAATGTTTCGTGTAAAATGTTCTTATTCCTTGTTTATTAATCCCTGGATATAAATTCTCTGTTTCTCCATTTTCAATTACTGCATAAATACCCTCTTGCCGAGAAATTACTAATTTTCTATAATCTTTCCAGACTGAATCAGGCTTTTCGCTAAAACCCCAATTAATAATTATGTGGAAGTTACAATTCCCTATATCATATCCAAAAATTTTCTTAGTATGGGTTTTTATGCTTGCAGTATCTTTCCCTTTCAATATTAGAGCTTCACCCATTAGTAAGTCTTTATTTTGATGAGAACGAATTACTATATCCCTTTCTCCTATTCCCCCTCTATCTCCCATCTCTTTCCGTGTGTATCCACCTCTACTCTGAGTATGAGTAATCCAACCAAAGGTATCTACTAAATTAGAATCCATATGTGATTTAAATAAATCCGTATATCTATCCTCTTCAGCAGCTTTATTCTGAGATGGCGTAACAATTGGTGATAAATTCTCGATTGTCTTTAAATTATCAAATATTTTCCCTACCAGGAAACCCCACACACTTTCTTCTTCATTTCCCGTAAACAGTTTGACTTGTTCTTCTGGTCTTAGCGTTTTTAGTTTGTTAATACTACTAGCTCTCAACTCTATATTCTGTCTTAATGAACTAATTTGCTCTCTATACTCACTTATTTTCCCATCATTATGCTTTCTACCTATAATTATCCCTTTGGTCGTTGCAATATTTGTATTTTCAGGATTTAATTCTTGAGCACGGTCAATATATTTTTCAGCTAGCATTAGATTCTCTTTCTCTAAGTAACTCAATGCCATTAATTCATATATAGTAGCGCATGCAAAAAAACCACCGAAACCTATATAGTTCTTTTCACCGGATCTTTGCTCATAAAGCATTTCTACCAAGGTATCCCAACTATATTGAGATTCTAAAAATTTTTCCGCTGATTTTATTACTTCATTATGCTGATTCAACTTAGAATATACTACTGCTAATCCAAGATATGAATACTGTGGAAAATAATCATTTGGTCTATCATACGCGTCTATTTTAAAATACTTGATTGCTTGATTAAAATAATATGCACTATTTATAAGATTATTATCTGCTTGATATACCTCTCCCAGTATACGATAAGTCTCTGAATTATCCCCATGTATTTTTATAGAATTTAATAAACAATCTATTGCAGCTTGTAAGTTATTGGCATGAAAATACACCTTTCCTAGCAGTAACAACACTTTACTATCAGTGTCCTTCCCCTCCAAATTTTCTAATAAATCTATTGCTTTTTCATATTCTTCTAAAAGATAGTATCCTTCCGCCAAATCATATACTCCAGTTATATCTAGTGAATTCATAGACTCTAATAATACTATTTTTTTCTTATTGAAAAATTTATACGAGTAAGAATCAACCATATCATTAAAAACATATTTGCCATTGTAGCCATAATTTATTATCGATCCGTCCCCTGTTAATTCAACCCTTTGATTTCTCATTAACCCCTTGCATTTTAGGCAACATTCGCTAATGTTATAAATTTCCATTTCATCCTTAACTAGCTTTACTAAACCACTCCAACTATCTTTAAAGTTTCTTAATTGAAAGTCATTACAACAATTTCTACAAATATTATCCCCAGCTATATTGCAATGAAAATCATTGTTGTTTGTCTCACAAACCCTACATTTACACAATTTGGTTCCCTCTCTCCAATTACCTTCTACTTATATATTATCTACTCTACTTTATAAAACCAAAACTTTATATTAATCTTCACTCTAATCTCAATTAAACCTTATTTATTTATAAAATAAGCATACGAAAAAGACCTAACCATTACTTTAGTTAAGTCATTTTTTAAGAATATTTTTATTTAAAAATAAAGCTTGTAGTAATTTAACTAATTTTAATAAGAGCACTTCCGCAGTTTATACTCAATTTTTATTTTCACGAACATGAGCAATATAGGTCACCCTATCTTCCCCAAATACATAGTTTAAAACGGAACCATTCTTATTTTCGAAGTAAGATTCTTCTATTTAAAATAGATAAACCAAAAAATGTCCCATACAAAAGTATAGAACACTTCAAAACTTGCATAATTTAAAACGCTAATTTATAATCATCATGTTTTTCAATAAAGTTTATAAATTCCTCATTGTTCATATCTGCCCTAGTATCTACTAAATTGCATGATTTCTGAGAATAATAAACATTTCTACCAATTATCTTACTGTCCCTCATAATTTGTAATAATGACTTTTTCTGTTCACTAGTTAATGTTGGATTCTTTTTCAAGGAATTCACTAGAATACAATTATATGATACAGGTCGCAGTTTTTCACAATATTCCTCATGACTAGTAACTCTGACAAGTTCCAATAATTCACCTTTTCTCATATTTGCTTTCCAAACATTGTAGACACCTTTTATCTCATTACTCAAAATAGAAATCTTATTTACTTTATCTTGTAACATCGCATGCGCATAAAGAAAAATAAATCGTTCGCCAGCATCTTTCAAGGACTGCGAATAAGCTTTTTCAATATCCTTACATGATTTTGCCTCTCTTAGTTCACCTTGAATAGCAATATTACTTATTGAATTTAGGGCTATCTCTTTATACTGAAGGAAGGCTTCCTCCTTACTACCATAACCCTCTGCAAAAATCTGATAATTATGCTCAACAGATTCAAGATAAATGGGAATATGTAATTCACTCATTACCTGATAAAAGTTCAAATATTTCTCATCAACCCACTGTTGTCCAGGTAAATTCCTAATAGCCTCTTCCATTACCATTTCCGGTACTATAAATACTGTTCCTTTGTAACATGTCATTAACTCCTTGAAGGAACTTTGCTCTTCTCTTGCCAACTTTGCTAAATCTGATAGGACATTATTATCCAATATATAATAGTGTGTAACCCTATCATTTTTCCTACCATCTTGTAAATAAGGTTCTATTCCATTGCATTTTGAATCTTGGTTCGTCTCTGGTGTATTGGTTACTTGGTCCATTTATTTGTTCCTCCTTAAATTTCCATTCGAATAGCCTCCAGTTGTTTGAAATGCTGATTTGCTAGATTTTGAATACTTTCAAAATCTGATTCAAGCATATTTTCTTGAACGGATTCTGATTCAAGTAATTTATTTAATCCATCAATCTTAATTGCTTTTGTAGGTTCTAAAATTGAAAGATCAAAATCTTGTGGTAAATTATGGCGGTAATCATGATCAATAATTCTCTCTGCATCTTCCATACTAATCAGGTTTTCTTGTGCTAATTTAATTACCATAGTTTTATAAGGCAATTCAAAAGCTGGAATTAACCTAATTACATTCTTCTCCAAAGAATCATTAACGTAATTTAATTTTATTTCTTGAAATAAAGTTTTTAATACATCATCATTTATTAACAACTCTGCAGCAAAAAGATTTGCTCTACGCTCATTTTCATTTAGGACTGGATTATTCACAAAAGTTACATCATCCGCATTTTTGATTCGATCCTTTTCAAATTCAAAATGATAGTATTCATGTGCCCAAACAAAATTCTCATATGTTTTCGGTTGTAAAGTATTTATGTTTATATAAAAAGAGCCATTTCGATATAACACCATTCCCCCATAAGATAAAGATTTGCTCGGGAAAAGTAGTACTTCTGTTTTCTGCATTAAATAATTACGTATACTTTCTATAGTTTTATATTTAAAATGAATTCCCTTTTCAATTGTACTTTCTACGTTTACCAATATTGAAGGAAGTATTTTTTGATTCTGCTCTATAACTTCCCTGATATTAGTGCTATTTATCATTCTTCTTCACATCCCTTTGTAGATAAAATTCAACGTTGTATACTCCAAAAATTTATAGGCTATATTTAATGTTAAGTATTAGATAAAAAATATTATATAAAATCATTTCTATTTAAATTATTATAAGGCTTTAATAGTTCAATCATTCTTATGAAATCGTCTAAAGTATCTAAAGTATTTTTGAATTCTGTTTCTTCGCCCTCAACGGCTACATAATTTGCAGCTGCAAAATTTCGTATATCAGATCTTTTTAATTTATCTTCTAATTTTAATGGTGGTTTAAATTCTGAATTATAGAAATAAAAATCATCTTTTATTCCAAACAATTCGTTTATTTTTTCTATTCCTTTTGTTAAATCGCCCTCTCCTTTTAATAGCTTATAAAAAGTCGCCTTTGGAATTCCGCCTTTATCCATAACCCATTGATGAGTTCGTCCTGTCGCCTCTAAGTATATCCTAATGTTTTCACCCACTATTTTTTTCATTTAATTCCCTCCTTGTTATCCATTATAACACTAGTATCTAAAAAAGATACCAAATAAGCGTAAAAAACTTGATAATATCAGTTTCATATTTAAAAATGAATAAATAGTATCTAATTTGTATACAAATCTATATTAACCACTCCAAAATTCTATAAATTATAATTTACAGAATTTTAAATACCCTATTATTTTCTTACATAAAAAATATTAATGGATAAATATCATATAATTTTTTAGATATATAATATAAAAAGACTACGGGAATTTTAAAAAAACTTAAGTATTTGATATGAGTGAAGCCGAATAGAGATACATGAAAAAACACCTCGTATGGGAATGAGAAAATCTTATCTAGAAGAAATTATCTGGAAAACAATCGAGCTGAAAAAACAAAGGTACACAAACAAAGAAATTATGGATCAATTAGAAGTTAAAAATTAAGCACAGATTAAAACTTGGATGAAGTGGCATCGTGAAGGTGAAACGTATTGTTTTAGTCGCCCTGTAGGAAAACAATATTCTTATAGAAAAGTGCCAAAAGAATTAAATGAATTGGAACAAATACGCTTAGAAAATAAACACTTAAAAACAAAATTACTTATATACGGAAATTATCTGGAAATTAAAAGGAGTTGAAACCGGAATTTGTTGTTACTTTATGGAACTGTTTAAACATAAAAATAACTGTAAAAGAATTGTGTAACGTATTAGAATTACCCTGTTCCACATTTATCGGTGGTTATAACGAACAAAATATTTTATAGATAAGGTAAAAAAGAAAATCTAGGACATCTGTCTTAGGCATAAATTACGATATGAATATCGAAGAGTGACTCCTACTCTTCGGCTTTGTGAATCATAAAAAGTATTAAGACTTATGAGACAAAATTATATTCTTTCAAAAGTGTGCCAAAAAAAGAAATACATCAATGGTGTGGAACCAGGGATAGACCCTCATCGATTGGAATGTCAATTCGATTCATCCATACAAAATGAAACATAGTTTACGGATATGTCTAATCTATTATTTGGTGAGCGTAACCTTTTAGTTATCAACGATTATGGATACCTTTAATCGTGAAATTATTAGTTAAGTCATCAAGCAATTATAAACACTGGCATTAGCAGTGAAGACATCAAAACAAGCAATAAGAGGGCAAAAGTAAAAATGTCCTTCTACAATCGAATCAAGGAAGTATTTATACAGCAAGAAGTTTCAAGCGTATGCCAAAGAAAACGACATAATTATCAGTATATTCCGGAGAGGAAATTGCCATGATAATGCCTTTATAGCAAGCTGCTTTGGTCATTTAAAAAGTGAAGTTTTCTACTCACAAAAGATAACAAAAAACCAAACAAAACTGTGCGAAAGATGGTACTAGTATACATCCATTCCTAAAATTGTGTGCGAATTCAAGAAAAATCAAACCACCTGTCCCCTAAAGAATTTAGGTAACAGATTAATTAGGTGCTTTATATGTTTTAGAAATATATCCTATCAATTTTTTTAATTTATAGTTTTGTACATG
Organism: Bacillus cereus group sp. BfR-BA-01356; assembly: GCF_022663635.1. Classification (NCBI taxonomy): domain Bacteria; kingdom Bacillati; phylum Bacillota; class Bacilli; order Caryophanales; family Bacillaceae; genus Bacillus; species Bacillus cereus group sp. BfR-BA-01356. The sequence goes on from NZ_JAKUFX010000158.1 coordinate 7,426, forward strand.
AATTTATTATTTTATGTTATTTTTATTATGTTATTCTAATATAACATTAATATGTATTCAGTTCGAATAATTTATCCTCAAAATAGGTTTAATATTTCATAGATTTCCGATGGTTATTTTTGAATTTGAACAGCGTAAAAATTCAAAAGGTCTTGTATATTAAATTGTTTTTTAAGTGGGTATGGTAATTGCTATATTTTTTACATCGATAGTAGAACTGGTGATAATGTTATTAAAAGGTATAATTATTAATAGTAAGGAGAATTATATGTTTGATTTTGAATTGGAGTTATTTAATTTTTATTCGAAAAAGTTAAGTAAATGGAATTTAGTTTATAAGTATGTTTTAAAAAATATTATTTTTTTGGTTGCTACTTTTATTTCAATAGCCGCTTTAGTTATTATTTCTTTAAACATCTTTGTCGAACATGATATTGAATTTGATTCTTTCTATATTTATATGATTTTCTTTTTTGTTTATATGATTTTGTTTTTGGTATGTATGCATTATGTTGTAGTAAAACCAGCTATTTTGATTTCTGTTAATAAATATAATATCTCGTTTAAAAGCAAACAATGGCAAGTTTTTATTTGTTTAATTGTTCAATCATATTTATTTAAGAAAGAACTTTTAAATAATGATCCTAAATTCAATGAAGAGTCATTACAATTTTTAATACAGGTGTTAAAGGAAAAAAAAGAAGAAACCGAGAAATTAAATGTATTAAAACTTTTGTCTAGCTATGGTTCTTTATTTTTCTTGTTTACGATTCCAGTATGGTCAGCTTTCAATAGCTGGGTTTATAATCATGAAATTAAGACATCAGCAGAAGCTATTCAGTATCTATTAATGTTAGGTTTTTTAATTTTTATGTCTGTCTTTTTAATTTGGATGCCTTTTAAAAAAAATTTTTTAGAAGAATTGTTTAGTAAGGAATCAAGTAAAATATCTGATTTGATAAAAGCATTGGAGAATATTAATTTTTCTTTGAAAAATTTTTGTCATCTTAAATCAGAAAAATCAGGGGTAATAAAACAAAGTACAATTGATTCTATTATTAAGGAAAATACTAATTAAATTAATTTGTTTATCAAATATAAAATATATATTCATTTGTATTTAAATATCCATTTATTTACACAACAACTAACCATATCTTTACTCGAAACTTTTAGTTTTAAACAGGTAGATCAGAATCTACTTAAAAGGTATGTAACTCCCATATTCTCTCGCCCAATTGTTGAATAAACCTTGCATTTTTTTAACAACTTTATAACAGGTGTTTGATTCTGTTAAGAAAGAGGTGAAAATTATATTTGACGAATTTATAAATGCATTATGATTTTAATAAAGATACTATTTTTAATCCGTGTAACTGTATAATCAAAAAAAGCTATTGGAAACATACACTTTTCGTTTGTTTCCAACAGCTTTTTTTGATTTATATTTAACCATAATTTACAGCAGATTAACTACCTCTTGACGCTCAATCCATTTATCTAACTTATTATGTGTTTCTTCGCTTAATCTTTTTCTTTTGCCTATTAACAATTTTGAAAGATTAGATGGTGATATCTCTATTTCTTTTGCCATATCTCTTAAACTACACTTATTTTCTTCTTTATATTGGAGAATCTTCTGCTGATACCAATTAATATCCCTATTTACCTGTTGCTGTTCTAATTGAGATGTTTGAATTTCTTCTATCTCCATATCCTGTACTTCTATTACTGGATCTTTTACCACTGTTTCCATCAATTTATTCTTAGGAGTTATTTTTTTCTTTTGTAAAAGCTCTTGCTGTAACGATACTAACTCATCAGTAGGTGTAACCGTTACTTTAAGGTTTAACCAATAATTCTCAAGCCAGTTACGCCCAGAACATTTCCCCTCATCAATCGGTGTTTGGTATTGCCATTCCTTGATGACTTCATCACGCATTAAGTCATCAAGTGTCTTTTCGAATACACTTCTTATTCTGGCAGGATTTTGATTCATGCTTACACCCATAACACTTATAAGACCTTTTGGACCACCGATTGAATAAGGGTGTACTAAATGCTGATAAGCTTGCTGAATTCGCCATCTCCAACTTAAATACCTAGTCAATCTTTTATGATATCGCTGTTGTTTACTGTTGTATTCAAGGGCCTTTTTCGATAACAAACCAGTCAATTTTTCTGATCCATATAAATACTTAGATAAAAATGTTCCAGGTGCAACATTCATACTTTCAATACCTAACATTTCATCGGTATCAATATCTTTAGCAAATACTATTTCATCCATTACGAATAGTCTTCGTACTCGTTGCTTTTTATAAGCAAGTGACTCATTTGGATTCTCATCATCATTTAGTATAACTATTTCATTATCTTCGTTTACATATATAAAAATACTTGCCAGTGCAGCTAAACGCTCCATAATCTTTAAACGGTCCTCTTTACGATAATAGGACTTACCATTTCTCACCTGCTTCATACTACACATTTCTAATATTTCTTCGTAACCTATATGTACTGGACTACTTTCCGTGCTTGCTGACTTCACCCATATTTCTGTTACAATATCCAAGCAATCAGCAGTTAAATCATCCATTACACGATCAACAAAAGTAGAATCAACTAATGTATTCCATCTATTTAACTCCCCTGCGCCTCTTAATTTCATATCACCATCATTAAAACGTGAAGATACCACAACAAGGCTATTACTCTTATCTGGTAGCTCAGCAATATGGGCATTCAATTCCTTATCTTCTGTAAAATTATTTTTTGCAATTGTGTCTGTTAAATGGTACATAAAACCAGCACTACTATGTTCGATGAAGCTCTGCTGCTCCTCTGTATGTTTTTTTTCTTGTTTTTGTTTCACTAAAAGAATTTCAAATTCTTTTTCTATATCATTAGCAAGTAATTCAAATACTTCTGGTCGGTATCCTTCTATTTGAGCAACAATTTCCATAATACCAACACCTTGGGATTCCTTATACGATATCCAATTTGCAAATTTTTTAAAGGAGACAGATGTGTACATAGGATCCTCTAAATAACTAACATCGCTATTAATTAACGTACAAAGTCCTCTCCATTTATTAAAGATTCGTTCGTTATTTTCTATATTTTGAAATAGTGGGTATGCCACTAATAATGTACTTTGAAACAATTGTTTTAACTGATCCATATTCTCCTCCTATTCACCTAATATGGTGCGCATACTTATTTATGTACTAATTCTTCTTTTGAATTATCTGCTAATAATTTCAATAAATTTACACATCGCTCTTTAATTTCTTTTGAACGCATTAAATAAACTATAATTTTTTTTATTTCTTGTTTCTGTTCCGGTGATAATTCTGATACCAACGAAGGATGCATTATGTGAATATGTATATATCTCAAAAAATTATCGCTCATAGCATATTTTTTTATTTCTTGTATTACATTTTCCTTCTCATAAATAGATGGAAGGGACTTATCTCTGTATTTTGCTATAAACGAGTATACTATCCCGTCTATAGGTACATAATCATTATTAAAGTTTTCTTCAAACCTCTTTATAAGGCTTCTCATTCTGTTAACCACTAGCGCATTAGAATTATTTAAAGCATCACATAAATACATTAAATCTAAAATTAACATATTTGCAGTATCTTTGAAATTAACATTCTCGTGCAACCTTCCATGCGCTGCTGTATTTCTTAACTCAATAAAATCATACTTAAAATATTCATGACATTTGAACCGTCTATCTTTTTTTACTATCTCTTCTATTTTTCTATCCAAAGAGGTACGTTCTATATTTGCTGAAGAAACCCCTAACTCAATACAATAATCATATATTATCCCCTCAATTTGAAGAGGTATAATCTGGCAGAATAATTCCATCATATCTTCTTTATAAATTTCTATTGCTTGTTTAAGCATTCCTCTCTTATTAAGTACATGATTTTCCTCTATAAGAGATAATATTTTATTGTCAATTTCATGTGTAATTATATATCTATCCACACGTTCATTAAATTCATCTTTATTATTACTGTGTAGAAGTTTCAATTCATTTCGCTCTTGTAACGTAATAAATTCAAATTTATAATTCAATCCATCAAAAACTGACATTTCATATTCTTCTTCCCTACCTCTAAAAGCATATCGACTCGGTAACATTTGATTAAAACTACCGGAGCTAGGAAATCCATTTGGTTTACTCCAATCTTTTACTTCTTTATATATACATGAATTGATTTCTCCTGTCATATATTCACATATCACATCTTTCGCCTTATAAAGCTTTTCAGCTAAGTATTGATACTTTTTCTTTTCATATCTATCAATATCTTTAACTTGCTGTTTTGATTCATATTCTTGGATCATAAAATTAATTTTTCTTAAATCCTTCATTACAAGAAAAACCTCATGGTTAAAACATTCATAAGGCTCTTTATCCTCTTTAATTCCCATTATGTTATGAGCTACAAATAGATAGATTTCTTCTTCATCTGGTAACTGTTTTAATTTATAACCATATTTCTCACAAATTATTTTAGTAACTTCTTCTTTGTTTAGATTACATACATCGATTTCAAGAACATTATTTAGAAAGTGTCGTGCAAGTTGAGTCTTATTCACACTGAAAAATATACCATTGTCTATTAGTTTATAATTAACTTCTTCTATTCTTTGATCCATTCTCAATTCCCCTCGTATATTAATATTTAAGCCCTATCTCAGGCTTAGTTTTACTCTCTAATAAGAGTCCAGTAATAAAGAAAATACTTGGACGTCTCAAGATATTTCTAGATA
>NZ_JAKUFX010000159.1:0-12201 GCF_022663635.1 Bacillus cereus group sp. BfR-BA-01356
AAATGTTTCATCATATGTTCTTCTAATTTTCCCCATAAAAAAATCCCCCTTATAGTAGACAGGATATAAAGCTTTCTTTTTTCTGTCTACTATAGGGGGAGCATATCACTTAGGTGGGCTTGTTTTGTCGAAAAGTTCTTTTAAAAAAAATAATAAAATAGGTGGAACTTTCCAAAGATTCTGTTATATAATAGCAGAAACTTAAATAAACTGTATTAAAACAGATTGGGAGGAGAAATAAAATTGATGAAGAGAGAAGAACGCAAAAATATGATTGAGTTTATTGAAAAGAAAAAAGGGATTGAGCGTGACGAATTATTGTTTATGACAGACGATGAAGTAGAACATATTTATAATGTAACGTACTTTTTATATGAGGAAATTGCAGAGTAGTATAATAATCCCCACCTTATTAAAAATATAAGGTGGGGATTATTTCGTTATTTAGCCCACTATTTACAGGCAGTAAAACTCCCACCTTAAAATTCAGGTGGAGCAAGAAGTTAAGTTGAAGTCGTGCTTCCTATAAAGCTCAATTGCTTCAACTTTATACATGAGAATCATTTTCATGTATAATACTGTAAGATTGGAGGAATTTTACTATGAGTTCGTGGCTCTTATTTGCACTATTATCAGCAATTGCTGCTGCCCTTGTATCGATTTTTGGAAAGTTTGGTTTAGACGGCATCGATGCAAACGTTGCAACAACAATTCGATCTATTATTATGGCATTATTTATGATAGGCGTTATTATCATACAAGGTAAATTTCAAAATATCGGCGACGTACTGCTAAATAAAAAAGCACTGCTATTTATCACATTAAGTGGGATTGCAGGTGCTTCTTCATGGCTATTTTATTTTCTTGCCCTCAAAACAGGAAAGGTTTCACAAGTAGCTCCTGTCGATAAATTAAGCGTCGTATTTTCTATCATTCTCGCTATGATTATCCTCGGTGAAAAGTTAAACTTTATGACCGGCGTTGGTGTAGTCTTTATTACAGCTGGTGTATTATTTATTGCTTTCAGCTAAAAAAACCGCTATTAGCGGTTTTTCTTTTTCTTTATGTACAACCATACAACACATGTAACAACTGCTGAAATTAATAAAATCCATATTCCATAATGATGTAAACTATACTCAACGAAGCGCCACTTCTCGCCTAATTTCCAGCCAAGCCCAATAAAAACACTTATCCAAATGAGCGCACCACCGTAAGCGTACAAACAAAAACGCCAAAGTGTCAAATTTGATACCCCAGCAAAATATGCTGTTAAATGACGTACGCCCGGTATAAAATAACCAATCATTAAAAGAAATGGCCCATATTTTTCAAATAAAATATGTGTTTTTTCAATGTGATGTTCTTTAATTCTAATTTTCGGCCCATATTTCTTTAAAACAGGGAGCCCAAGTTTTAAACCTAATATGTAGCTTAACGTGATCCCTAACATCGCACCAGCCATCCCACTTAAAAAAGCAGCAGTTCCTGACATAACTCCTTTTGAAACATTATAACCAACAAAGGTCAATAAAAACTCGTCTGGTATCGGTAATCCGACAATCCCACCAGCCAAAGCTATAACAATTCCAAAATAGCCATAATGCGCGATTAACTCGCCAATATGTTGTTCCATTCGGAAGACACATCCTATGCACGGTCGTTATTCCACATTGTACCCTTTCTATCTTTAAGGCAAACATGGTATACATATTCACTATACATTGTTTTTATAATGAACTCTACTTCTATTCTTTCCTTTAACAGAGATAAAGGAAAACTTTACTCAGTGGGAGTTTTGTTCATCCTCTACTAATTATTAACCTATGCCAATCTTGCTTTTACAGACATCCCGACTCCACATAACTCACTTACATTCACCAATTTTGAGATTAGATTCTTATTGCCCGCAAATAACCCGATAAAAAATAAAAATTCATATGCGTGTTTTTTTGTTACAATAAAGGAAAGTTACTTTTCGCAACGGTTTAACTCTCAAGAAAAATGATATATCTAGCAAAAACATAGTTTGGTCTATATAATGCAACTTCTACCTATTAAAAGAACATACACCCTTTTACATACAACATCATTTTTCTAAATTATACAGGGGGGAACGAACATGACCATTGAAAATCGATTTCTTCAAAAAGTTTACTATAAAACATTTTTAACAGAAGAAACTTCTACTCCTGCATCGGAAATACTCGGTGAAGCATATATAAATGAATCTAAAAATGAATTCTCCAACATTTCTAATATTCGATTTGCTCAAGGTGAATTTTATTATCAAAATAAAGATTTTGAAGCAGCTATATTTAAATGGGAAAAAGTAAATAATGCTCTTGCACTTTGGGCGACAAAAAATATTGCAGATGCTTATTTTGAACTAGGATTCTTACCAAAGTCAGAAGAAATTTATCAATCTATTCAAACGGAAGATACGACTCTTACGATGGAGGTTTCCTTACAACTTCTTTCTCTTTATATCGAACAAGATCGTTTAGGACTCGCTTTTAAGACGATTAGTGAAGCTGTTGCATTCCAACCGGATTACCCAAATATTACTGCAATTGCACGTTCTTTCTATGAAAAACAAGAAGATTGGAACAACGCTATCGAACTAGCTGTTCAAGAAGGTATCCGAACACAATCTTTACACTGGTTTGATACGTTAATAACTTACATAAACAAAGGATTTACAAAAAACATTAAGCCTGAATATTTCTATGAGTCTTTAAAAGCTCTATATGCTGTTGATCAAGCTCAATTTAAAGAACTTGTTATTGCTCTTTGGAATAGCTATCAACATGAATCCTTATACCTTCCTTGGATTCAAAGTATTAATCATTTATTCTTGCATATTGAAACAGACAATAATGACGATTGGAATGAAATTTCTACTCGCTACCAAGAAACATACTTTGCATTAATTACCGGAAATCATTTTATGCATGAATTAAACGGACTTGTACCAAATCTATTAACAAATTGGTTCAGTTTAACGAAAGCAAAAGATTCTCTAGTTGTCTCTGCAGCAGTGTTAGCATGGAATGAAGTCTCACCTACAACTTTAGAATCATTACTCGTAAAAAGTGCTGGATCCTTACTTTCTAATACATCAGCTGAAGCAGATGTAAATATGGAAACAGTTTCTCATTTATTCGAAACAATCGCTGTATGGGCTGAGAAAAATGATGTAGATTTAAGTCATCAATTTACGCTACTCGTCCATGAACTATGTGATTTAAATGTCACACCAATACTAATAGCTGGAACTAGTGACCATGATAAAACATCATTTGTTAATTCAATATTAGGAGAGAACATCTTAACTGAAACTTTAACAACTCCTATTCTATTTAAAGACGCTAGTCAAACTGAAATAACAGAATTTACCGATTTAGATATAAGAAATATCCCTAACCTTGATGAATTCCATCAAATAACGGCTACATCTGCTCAGTCAGAACTTGAGAAAAAATGTATAGAAATTAAGCTACCAAGTAGGTTTTTAAGAAAAAATAAGTTTACATTTCTTATTACACCATCCATTCAAGGACAATTGGATAAAAACAATGCATACTTTGAATACTTACAAGCAGCAGATAGCCTTGTATACGTATTAAATTCTTCTTCACCATTGCATAGTCAAGAAATTGATACGTTAATTTATTTACGTGAACAAGTACCAAACTTACAAATTCACTTCGTATCACACACAAATAATACGACTACTAATGAAAAACTAATTAGTAAACTTAAAGTACATTTTCCAGATGCACAATTCTTCCCATACTCTCCTTCGCAAGAGAGTAGCCAGCAACTTGGAGATGTAACAGAATCTATTCTTTCTAATCTTGCAAAACGCGATATAGAAAAAGAACGTATAGAAAAGCTAATATGGTTTACGCAAAAGACAATTGCTTATCTCATAAATGAACGTGTGGAATTAGAAAATACATTAGTAAAATCCGTACGCTGGAATAAACACATCTCAGTGAAACTTACTGGATTTATTAATAACCTTACTGCTCTTGAAAAAGATAAAATTCGTTCTATTACCGAATCCTATCTTTTAACGAAAGAAGAAATTACACGAGATATACATTCTCAAATTCCTGAATTATTACAGAGCTGCTCTGATCTTGTTCAAGAAGATAGTGATTTCAAATTAGTTCATGAAGAATTAAATGCTGCAATGAATGAACGAGTTCAAAAGCATGTACAACAGGTACTTCTTCCTAAATTTACTGGGTCTATTCAAGAATGGATTGAAACAGCACATAATGAATTTATTCAAGCTCAAGCTTATTTAGATGAAATGAGTGAAACGTTTAATAAATTATATAAAGAAGAACGTATGAAACTTCCTTGCGATTTCAAATTATTAGATGATTGGAATCGAGATGTTGTACGAATGACAAATCGAATTACAGTAACGAACATCAATATTTTATTACGCTTTACACCGACACAGTTTTTCTTAAAAAGTGCCGGAAAATTATTTGGTAATATGCAAAAAAACCAATCTATGCTCGCCAACAAATATAAACAATATATTGAAACAGAAGACTATACAGAAATTGCTCACACAATTTCAAAACAATTCTTCCTTCAATTTGAAGTATTTGAAGGTGCATTAGAACGTGATATCATGATGTTCTTCAAAGATCCACTTAACATATTGAAACAAAATGTAGATGCAGCTCAACTTGAGATAAAGGAAGACGAGCAAACATTAGCAACGCTAAGAAGCAATCCAGAAACATATCATGATCCTTTGGCGTTATTTAAACTACAATTGCTACAACATAAATTCGTTTTAAGTACTACAAAGAAACATGAAGATATTTTTGTATCAAACGAATCTCCTACTGTTTAACAAAAAAACCAAGCAAACTAAAATTTGCTTGGTTTTTTACTTTATTATTTTCATATGTTCAAACGGATAATAAATGCCTGCTAACTTTCCTAACACATCTTCTCTATCAATAAAACCTAAACCATTTCTACTATCTTTACTTATTAAGCGATTATCTCCCATAACAAAAATCTTATTTTCGGGAACTGTAATTGGTCCAAAGTCCTCTGTTAAATTCATAAGTTTTTTTTCTGCTTGTTTTTTATTACTATCCAAATACTCTTCATCTTTCACTTCAGAATTTACATATAATTGATCATTTCTCATCTCAATTATATCTCCAGATAATCCAATCACTCTTTTGACATAAAAATTATCTGTTTTCACAACAATAATATCTTCTCTCCCATAGCTTTCAAATTGTTTTGCTAACTTATTAACAATCACCTTATCTCCATCTTGCAACGTTGGCCTCATAGATGCTCCTTTTACAGTCGTAGGGAAAAACACAAAAATTTTCGCCAAAAACACCAATAAACATGCAATTGCAATAGTTCCAAAGAATTCACGCCAACATTTTTTCTTTTGCATCATTTCACCATCTCATCATCTTTTTACTTTTATTATAAATAATACAACCGATATTTTTCTACAAAATTATAAATTATAAAATTATAATATTAGAAATTTCAAAATGGTAATACTGATCAAATTAAACAAGCAAAAAAGATACTCTCAAAATAGTCTATCCACTATTTTGAGAGTATCTTTTTATAATCCCACATATACAATACACATTTGAGCAGCTACATATGTAAACCAAATCCAAAGTGGCTCATACTTTAATTTACGCCCTCCGATATCTGTCACGCCAATAATAAAATCAGAAATCACAAACAGTAAACCACCAAACGCTGGTATCCACCATATTCCTGTATTTTCATAATATAAGGCGAATGCAAAGCAAGCCATTCCTCCAACCCACAATCCGTAAATTAGAGCTCCTATCGTAAACAATTTATCCTGTTTATCATTTCGGATAAAGAAGAACCATCCTACAATTAGAAAGAGCCCATATACGAGTAAACCAATCCAAAAACCATTCCACGAAATTCCTGTTTGCAAAAATGCTTTTACATAAAAACAATGAGCAAGAGCGAAAGTAACCATCCCTCCAATTAACCTGTGACCAATTGGAATCAGCCCAGCCATAAACAAATCTCCCACAGTCGATAAAGTCATACCAAGTGCAACCCACGTACTATACTCTACAGATGGATCTTGTAACCATATCCAAATTGCACTACCTGTTAAAGAAAAACTAAGAATAAGACGGATTGCTAAAGGTAACGGCATATTATCTTTCGTTCTTTTTGTCTGCCGCATTGCATAAATTGCACCAATTAAAAAAAGAAGTATTTGCCCAATTAACACCACGTAAAGTAGATTCATAATATGTTCTCCTCAATAAATGCTTTTTGTATCTTTTTTCGTTACACTTAGTCTATTATCCTTTTTCTATAAAAAAAGAAGAACAGTACTGTTCTTCCATTGTAATCGCTTTTCTGCTTTCTATGCTACTTGTTTTTCTTTCTCTATTTTTTGCTTAGCTGGCGTCCGATTTACCACAATAATTCCCGCGGCTACACATGCTAAACCGAGTAACACAAATGAATGAATTGCTTCACCTAAAATCATGCTCGATAATAACACACCAAATACGGGTATAAAGAACATATACATAGATACTTTTCCAACCTTATTGTACTTCATAATTGTATTCCAAATGCAAAAACCAGCTGCAGATAAGAAAGATAAATAAATCAGCATAAGTAGTGCATGTAGACTAAATGTAAATGGCATGACTCCAACTTGTAAAGCCCCTATACATAATAATCCTATAGAACCAAACATCATTTGGTATGCTGTCATATAGCCAACATCTAATGTTTTACTACCTTCTTTTGCTAATATGTTTCCATATGAATACAGCATTGCTGCACTAAGAAGTAATAAGCTTCCGATTCCAAAATGAAATGATAAGCTACCATCACTCGGCACATTTACTAAAACGACGCCACAAAAACCAATCGATACCCCAATTATTTTTCTTATATTGAGAGCATCATCTTTATATAAAAAATGGGCGAGTAAAATTTGAAAGAATGATGATGTCCCTGAAATGATAGCTCCTTCAATTCCTGAACTATAACTCATTCCAATGTAAAAACAGATATATTGAAGAAACGTTTGGAATAAACCAATTTGTATTAACTGTTTCCCCGTTCCTTTTTTGAAGCTCATATCTTTTCCTAACACTTTAAAGAATAATAAGAGCATGACTCCAGATAACAAGAAACGATAACCGGCAAATAATATTTGTTCTCCAACTTCTTGTGGTTGAATTCCAAGTTCAGCATAACTTAACTTAATAAAAGGAAATGCGCTTCCCCATAAAAAAGTTGCTACTATTGCAGCAATAAATACGCCAATCGGATGGGTAAAAAATTTCTCTGTCTTCACTTGTTGTCTTCCTTTCCGACCTTTTTATGAACAATATTCATATATACCAAAGGAATTGCGAAAACACAAGTTTTCCGTTTATACTTGAAACAAAACCGTACCATCTCATAAAAACATATGATATACTATAGAATAATTACAACATAATAACTATTAAAAACAGATTCAACAGAAATGCTGCTATCCATTATGGATGGCAGCTTTCGTCGTTTTATAGGGGTTTCGATTTTGATTATTTTTCTCAATAAGAATTCGGAAGGAGCGAGTAGTAATGAACTCAGAAGTAAAAACGTTACACGCAAAAGAAACAATTTCTCATCCCTCTTTATGGGACACATTAAAAAAACATTATGAACTTGTATTTGCATTGGCATCTGGTATTTTTATTTTAGCTGGCTGGCTATTCACAAAGAACGATGCAATGAATGCAGGTATTACTTGCTATATCCTTGCTTATATAGTTGGTGGATATGCAAAAGCGAAAGAAGGAATTGAAGATACGATTGAAGAAAAAGAGCTAAATGTTGAAATGCTAATGCTCTTTGCAGCTATCGGTGCTGCAATTATTGGCTACTGGGCAGAAGGGGCTATTTTAATCTTCATCTTTGCGCTCAGCGGTGCTATGGAATCTTATACATTAAGTAAGAGCCAAAAAGAAATTTCCGCTCTTCTTGACTTACAACCCGAAGAAGCATTACGCATTTCCAACGGAACAGAGGAACGTATTCCTGTTGGAGAGTTACAAATTAACGACATTATTTTAATTAAACCAGGTGAACGTGTTCCTGCTGACGGTACGATTCATAACGGTGAAACAAATATCGATGAAGCAGCAATCACGGGAGAACCTATTCCAAATGAGAAAAGACATGGCGATGAAGTATTTGCAGGTACTGTAAATTTACGTGGTGCTATCGAAGTTAAAATTACGAAGCCGAGCGATCAAACATTATTCCAAAAGATTATCCGTCTCGTACAAAGTGCACAAAGTGAAAAATCACCATCACAACTATTCATCGAAAAGTTTGAAGGAACATACGTAAAAGGTGTACTACTCGTTGTTGCGCTTATGATGTTCGTTCCTCATTTCTTACTTGACTGGAGCTGGAATGAAACGTTTTATCGCGCTATGATCTTACTTGTAGTCGCATCTCCTTGTGCACTCGTTGCTGCCATTACACCAGCAACGTTATCTGCAATTTCTAACGGAGCAAGAAATGGAATTCTCTTTAAAGGTGGCATACATTTAGAACGCCTCGCTTCAGTAAAAGCAATCGCCTTTGATAAAACAGGAACATTAACAGAAGGAAAACCTACCGTAACAGATATATATGTTCGAGAAAATATGACAGAAAAAGAAGTACTTTCTATTACAGCATCAATTGAAAGTCACTCTACACATCCTTTGGCTGAATCTATTGTTAAATATGCACAACATGCGTACGACATTACATTAAAAAAACCAGAAAAGGTTGAAGATGTAACTGGTTTTGGGCTAAAAGGAATATTCGAAAACAACGCTTATAAAATAGGTAAAGCTGATTTTATCGGTGAAGAAACAAAAACATTTCATAATGGTATTTCTGCCTCACTTGAAAAGGAAGGTAAAACTGTCGTTTATATTAGTGATGAGGGAGGCATTCTTGGACTTATCGCTTTAAAAGATACGCTTCGCCAAGAAACAATAGCTGCTATTCGTGATTTACAAAGCATTGGTGTCGAAGCAATTATGATTACTGGAGATAATGAAGAAACGGCAAAAGCAATTGCCTCTGAAAGTAATATAAAGGAATATTACGCATCATGCTTACCAGAAACAAAAGTTGAAACGATTAAAAAGTTAAAAGAAAAATACGGTACAGTAGCAATGGTCGGAGACGGTATAAATGATGCACCTGCACTAGCTACTGCTAGCATTGGTGTCGCAATGGGAGAAGGAACAGATGTAGCTTTAGAAACTGCGGATGTTGTACTGATGAAGAACGAACTATCTCGTCTTTCTCAAGCAATCCGTCTATCAAAACGAATGAATCGTATTGTGAAGCAAAACGTAATCTTTTCGCTAGCCGTTATTGCCATGCTAATTTGTTCAAACTTCTTGCAATTTTTAGCTCTTCCATTCGGTGTTATTGGCCATGAAGGAAGTACGATTCTTGTCATTTTGAATGGCTTACGATTATTAAAAGGAAGCAAATAAAACGGGTCCCTCATAGAGGACCCGTTTTTTTTAATGATAGCTATTATGACCGTTCGCACTGCTACTCGTTTTATGCTTTGGATGCGAACTGCTCTTTTGTTTATTATTACTTTTATTATTATGGTTCTTTTTATTATTACTCATGAAATATCCCCCCTGTTCCTTTTTATTATGGAACAAGAGCTCATTATTCATTACGGGAATTATTGTCACCGGTTCTATAATGGTGGAGTAAACCATTAATTTCACCGCCAAGTAAAATTACCCATCCAGTTAAGTAAAACCATAACATTAAAATAATGATACCACCGAGACCACCATATGTATTGGCGTAATTCGCAAACTTATCTACATAATAAGCAAATGAGTACGATACCACAATCCATCCTACAGTAGCAAATAACGCCCCTGAAATAACTTCTCTTCTTTTTAACTTTCGATCTGGTGCAAATGTATATAAGAAACTAAACAAAGCAAATAGCACGAAGAAACTCGCTACTAATCGTGTAATGCTCCATACGAAAGAAAAGCTATCTGATAAACCGAGTGCTTTAAACACTGCTGCTCCAATAACTTGTCCGAATACCGGAACAATTAACGCAAAGACAATCATAAAAATAATAGCTAATGTAAACACAATTGATAACGCTCTTGTTGTAATAAAAGAACGTGTTTCCTTCACGTCATAAGCGCGGTTAAAAGCATTCATAACCGCATTAACACCATTTGAGGCAAACCATAACATGGATAATAAACCAAATGATAATAAACCACCATTTTGCTGGTTTACAACTTTATCTACATTTACCTCAATTAAGTTCATTGCATCATCTGGTACATAAACCTCTAATAAACTAAGCACATCCTCTGTTTGAATGGGAATAAATCCAAGAAGCGTAATTAAGAAAACGAGCCCAGGAAAAATTGCAAGCAAGAAGAAATAAGCGAGCTGTGCTGCCAAGCCCGCTACATCATCGCGCATCGTCCGGTCATATAAATCTTTACCAAACGAATAAGTACGATTTCTTCTCACCTTTTCTAAAATTTTTCTCATATATGTTTAAACGCTTTTCTTCTCTTCTTTATCTTGCTTTAACTCAATGTACGCTTCAGTTTTTTTTCCACTGCATTTGAGTCTTTCATAAATAATTCACGCGCTTCTTTCATACCACCATCTTCAGCAACTATTGGCTCTTCTTCTACTTTCAACTCATCTACCTTTGGAGATACAGCTTGAATTTCAATCGTTTCTGGCTTTTCTTCTGGCTCAACTTTTTTCTTACTAAAAATTTCTTTCGTTTCTTTTAACGTCTCTACAACAGATGGCGTTAATTTTTTAATTTCTGCTACTTTCGCTTTTACCACATTGAAATCAGCAAGTTCGCGTCCTTTATCTGTAACAGTTTGCACTTTTTCTTTGATCTTTGCATTTTCGCCAATTTCAATCATCTTTGTTTTTGCTTTTTCTGCAGTATTTTTTACTTTTTCACGATTTTCTTTCTTCAACATAGATACAGCTACACCTGCAGCTACACCAATCGCAATGTTTCGAGCAATATTATTTTTCTTTGCCATATTCCTTCACCCTTTCATTTCTTATGTTAGAAAGTATTTCTTTCTAAGCTTCCTCATATTCCTTGTTCATTTCGAATGAAAGCTAATAGCTTTGCACACCCTTCTGTTACAAGGTCATATACTTCTTGGAAATTCCCTGTATAGTAAGGGTCGGGAACGTCTGTCCAGCCACCGTCTGGAACAAAATCGGACAGCCTACCAATATAGCCTCCAGTTTTACCTAAACTTTTTAAATCTGCTATATTCTTGTTGTCCATGGCAATAATATAATCAAACTTTGTTAAGTCTTCTTTTTCTACTTGCCTTGCTTTAATTCCTTCAAAAGTGACTGCATTTTCTTTTAAAATTTTTTGTGTTCCTTTATGTGGCGGATGGCCAACATGCCAATCTCCAGTTCCTGCAGAATCAATGACAATTTTCTCTTCAAGTCCCTCTTTTACGACAAGATTTCGAAAAATCGCTTCTGCCATCGGAGAACGGCAAATGTTCCCAAGACAAACAAACAATACTTGAACCATATTTTTGTTTCTTCCCTTCTTGGTGCATTTCTTAATATATACTTATAGTATAAACAACCAATTATTAAATATAAAGGAAATCCCTACTAATTTAATGGGATTGAAAAGATTCATTAACGAAAATGATAAAAAATGTTAAGATAGCCTTATGTTATTTTAAAGGGGGACACTTCGGTGGATTTATCCGTAAAGTCAGAAGAAAACGTTGAATACATGGTCGAAGCTATTAAAGAAAAATTACGTATGGTTAATGCTGGAGCGATGAGAGCTGCTAGTTTTAACGAAGAAATGTACGAAGATTTACGTGACATTTATGATCATGTTATGAAACGTGAAACATTCAGCATTAGTGAAATGCAAGCTATTACAGAAGAATTAGGTACATTAATTAAAAAGTAAAAAAGCCTCTCTTAATGTACTGACCCCTGTCAAGTAGACAGTAATTAAAACGCATAGTTAAGAAGCCTGAGTTCGATATTCGTATGGACTCAGGTTCTTTAATTTTTTCTGAAAACGATGGTGGT
>NZ_JAKUFX010000160.1:0-12084 GCF_022663635.1 Bacillus cereus group sp. BfR-BA-01356
TTTATGAAGACGTTTAGCCACTTCCTATCGAATCCAGTGGATTTATTTTCAAAATCCTCTAGCAATATTTTTTGAAAATGTCCCCTTGACTTTTCATAGTTGGTCTTTCAAGAAAATTTCTTATTTATATTTAATACCTGAAAAATTTTGAATTTAGTTATAATCTCTAGCATATAACTTCATTTTTTTAAATAATTAAATTTAAAAACCCCACTGTTTCTTCACTTGTTCTTCTGCCAATTGTTTAATTTTTGTCCAAATCGTATCTTTGTTCACAATAACATTTGTTTGATAGTTTCTATCTTTATAATTAACTGTAACGCATACTTCTATCACCTTCAGTTTCCTCCTTTCAAAAAATTTCTCTTTCACACTATTACTTATTAATTAGCCAACTTTTTCAGTTCAATGTTTAAAAATGTTCGGACGCTACGTGGTAAAAATTTACGAATTTCTTCTTCGTTAAAACCAATTTGCAATCTTTTTTCGTCCAGCATAATCGGGCGACGCAACATTAGTGGATGCTCAATTATTAATGTATAAAATTCATTTAGCAAGAGCTCATCAATATTTATATTTAAGTCCTGAAAAGTTTTGGATCTAGTTGAAATAATTTCAGTAGCCCCCTCTTCAGTTAAACGAAGAATCGATTTAAGATCATCAACTGTCATAGAATTTGATACGATGTTTTTTTCAATATAATCAATTTGATGCTCTTCAAGCCATGCTTTCGCTTTTCGGCATGACGCACAGCTTGCTGTTGTATATAGAATTACCATATTTAACTCACTCCTTTAATGTTATTAAACGTACATTTTAAATATCGCTTATTGAAATGTATTAAAAAAAATTACAGTTTAGAATCAAATTCACATAATGTTAGTTATTCAGCAATGTTTCATTTATCTCTATTATTCATGCTACATTTTACAGACGTTAACAACTCACTTTTAAAAATCTTACTGTAATTTTAAACTTTACAGTTCAATTAATCAACTGTTAAGTCTTGGATTAATTTTAATAACACAACAAATTATTCTCATGTAAAATTCCCCATAGCATGATGGCTCCTTCAAAGCACATTTCACGCATTTCTTGCTTACAAGTGCTATTATGGATTATATTCATCCTAATAAAAAGTACGTACTTTAAAGTGTTATAGGTACTAAAAAGGAACATATGCATTTTCAAGTGCCATTCTGCTTATTTCTCTCTTACATCGGTTATTATGACCGATATTTAGCACAATAAATAGTACGCACTTTAAAGTGTTATAGGTACTAAAAAGAAATAATTTTAGTATTACAACGGATGTAGGCTCACAACTGTAATCTAAATTCATCAAAGGAGTTTTTTTATGAAGACATATAATATTCCTGTAGAAGCGACTTTAGAAGTTATTGGTGGAAAGTGGAAGGTTGTTATCCTTTGTCATTTAAAAAAAGGAACAAAAAGAACGAGTGAATTAAAACGTTTAATGCCTGGTATTACGCAAAAAATGTTAACGCAACAATTACGGGAACTAGAAGAAGATGGTGTAATCCAAAGGAAAGTATATGACCAAGTACCACCGAAAGTAGAGTACTCTTTAACGGATTACGGTTCGTCTTTAGGAGCTATACTTGATTCCCTCTGTTCCTGGGGAGAAGTTCATCTTGAAAAAACCGGGAACACATCCATGCTGATTACTGCTGATGAATAATAACTGTAGAAGACATAAAATAGGTTGAGACAATACTTGCCTCAACCGTTTTTTATGTCTCTTTATAATTTTTTGCCGTAATGACTGTTTCAAACTCAAAGGTTTCCGGTAAATGATCTGCGTAAGAATATTCAAAAGTTCGTCCATCCGTTAAGTAAGCTACTTGCTCAACTCGCATTAGGAAATCCTGATTTGTTAAGTTCATAAACTGCTTTTCCCTATCATCTGGGCGAATTCCTTTAACCCTGACAACAGATGTCCCTACTTCAAGACCAAGTTTATTTTGAATATGTGAGTATATCGACTCCTCTAAAACAGAAGTCTCAACACCTGGGATAACCGAAATTGGCATCCATGTATGCTCCATAATCGTCGGAATGCTGTGAATGATGCGAAGGCGAATGATTTTATAGACGAAATCACCAATTGAAACTCCCAATTTCTCAGCAACTACTTCATCAGCACCTACAATCGCAAACTCGATAATTTTACTTTCTACCTCACTACCGTAAACAGCTTTCGTACCTGTTAAAGTTTGAATCATTCGTGCCTTTTCCTGCTGATGCCAATCTTGTACCACTGTTCCACTTCCGCGCCGGCGGATAATGTAGCCGTCTCTTACTAATAGATCCAGCGCTTTTTTAATAGTAAGTGCTGAAACATCGAATTCTTCAGCAAGGACGGAGCTACTCGGAATTTTTTCGTTGATTTTATATTCACCGTCTAAAATTTGCTGTTTAATCTTTTGATAAATGCCGAGGTATTTTACTTGTGTTGATCCGCTTGCCATTTCCATACCTCCTTTATACTGCAAACCCTCTTCTATTCATTCAAATGTAAAGCCTCAAGTTTGTAAACTGAAGGTGATGGGGCAGCAAATCCGTTTTCCAAGATTTCAATATTCGTTACTGCTTCTTCATCTTTCACAAGTTTTGGTGCACCATTTACAATTGTGTTATACGCTGCATCATAGAAACGACCGTAATCACCAAGCGGCGTTTTAATTTGTTTTTCAATCCAGTCACCATTTGCATTACGATATTTAGCAATTCCATAATACATCGGTGAATCTTCACCAAATCCTGCACTCTCAGGCATAATACCCGCTTTCAAATCATTTTCCTGCTGATCTTCACCATATTTAATAAATGATCCATTTGTTCCATGAACGATAAAGCGTGGATAATCTTTCGCTACGACATGGTTCGTTTTCAACTTAATCTTCAACTGATTTCCGTAATGTAAACCAACATCGAAATAGTTATCAACCGCACCGTCCATTTCATTATTACGAATATCGTATGTCACCGTATCTGGACGGCCGAATAGTGAAATCATGCGGTCCATCGTATGAATACCTAAACTATAAAATGAACCTTCTTCTTTTGGAGCTTCATGAGTGATTGAACCAGGACGGAAATAATCAATATGTGATTCAATCTCAATAATATCGCCAAGGAATCCTTGTTCAACTACTTGCTTTACAGCTAAAAAATCACCATCAAAACGACGGTTTTGATAAGGCATAACGACTACACCTTTCTCTCGTCCTAAAGCTAATAATTCTTTCGCATGTTCTACTGTATCGCAAAATGGTTTCTCAACGATAACTGATTTTCCGGCTAATATAACTTTTTTTGCTAATTCATAATGCGTATGTGCTGGCGTACAAATCGTCACAACTTGAATTTCTTTGTCATTCAACAATTCGTCTAAATCAGTAGTGAAGTAAACACCTTTTTCCTCATATGGAGCCGCTAATTTTTCATTTATTTGACGTACAAAAATTGTTTTTACTTTTATATTATTACGTGTCTTTAGATAAGGTAGGTGATAACGGTTAGCTGATTTTCCAAATCCAATAAAGCCCATTGTTAATGTCATGTTCTTCAACTTCCTTGCTCATAAATTTTCGTTTCTACATTTATTATATATTTTTATCTTTAAAAGTATATAGTTTCAATTTCAAAATTATATATCAAAAAGTCGAGAAAGAAATCATTTTCTGATTCCCATCTCGACTTTACGTTATAGACTTATATCCTATCATCATTTTATTTATACTCAATGACTTGAGAGCTACTTAGTTATATACTCTTATTCATACATATAAGAACGTGTCATCGGAATTGTATCATTAATCCCTTTTGTAAATACAAATTGATGTAAATCAATATTACCTGTAAAGAACGAAGCTGCACATGCATTTAAATATAAACGCCACATGCGGATAAATCGCTCATCTTTCGTTTTGCGAACTTCCTCTAGTACATTTTCATAATTTCGAGCCCAATGTTGTAATGTATTCCCGTAATGTCTACGTAAGCTTTCCACATCAACAATGAAAAATTGTTCGTTTGTCATGTTCGTGATTAATTCGTTAACAGCAGGAACATACCCACCAGGGAATATATATTTTTCAATCCAACCATTCGTAGCACCACCATTAGCCGGAGAAGTAATACAATGCAGCAGAGAAATCCCGCCATCATTTAGTAGTTTGTTAACTGTTTCAAAGTATTGCGTAATGTTGTCTTTTCCTACATGTTCGATCATACCTACACTAACAATTTTATCAAATTTACGATTCTTAATATCGCGGTAATCAAGTAAAGATACTTCAACTAAATCCGTAAGTCCCTCTTGTTTAATTCGCTCGGAAGTCTTTGCAAATTGTTCCTCGCTTAATGTTACTCCCATCGCTTTCACACCGTACTGCTTAGCGGCAGCTGTAATGAGCTCACCCCACCCGCAACCGATATCTAATAGCGTATCACCTTTTTGAAGGTTCAACTTTTTCAAAATATGATTCACTTTATTATGCTGCGCTGTCGTTAAAGAATCTTGTTCATTTTGGAAATACGCACAAGAATATGTCATTGTCTCATCAAGCCATAATTTATAGAAATCGTTCCCAATATCATAATGGTGAGCAATATCTTCTTTATTTTTTTGTTTTGAGAAATTCCATTTACTTTTGAAATATTGCAACTTACTATCACCTAAAAAGCTATCCTGCCTTTTATAAATAGATTGAATTGCTTTTTCAAGATTACCCTCTATTTCAAGGTCTCCATTCATATATGCTTCACCGAATGCAATAGAAGGATCCTTAGCAATTTCTTTTTTTGAGAGCGGCTTATGGAATGTTATATGAAATTGAGGTTCCCCTTCGCCATATTGTATTGTTTCTCCATTCCAAAGTGTAATTTGAACTGGATCTGAAAACAGATTTTTAAGTATTTTTTTATAAAAAAGTTCTTCAACCATAAAAACATCTCCTACTAAAAAATTGAACAAAAAACTATACTAGTTAATAAGTCTTTTTGAACATAGCTTAAAATCGTTATGACTTCTTGCTACGAGTGTCATTATAAAACGGTTATATTATGAAGCATAGTACGTACTTTAAAGTGATGTAGGCACTTTTAAGTACCCATGACTGAAACAGGTCCTCAAAAATTTTACTTTTCATCATAACAACTTTCTAAAGTTTTAAAACGAAAAACACCACCTCGTCATTAGGTGGTGTTTTCAATATTACATATAGAGATTTCACTTAACTTCTGTGTTTTTTCTATCTATGCATCGTTCTCCCCACGCGGTTAATTGATTTAATACATTTTGTAAAGACCACCCATAATCGGTTAGGGAGTATTCTACTCGAGGGGGAATTTCTTTGTAAATTTCACGTGTAATCACACCATCTTCTTCCAGCTCACGTAGTTGCTGCGTTAACATTCTAACAGAAATTTCAGGCATCAAACGTTGTAACTCACTCGTTCGCTTCTTCCCTTTTGTTAAGTGACATAAAATAACGACCTTCCACTTTCCCCCGATAATTTCTAAAGTTGCTTCTATAGGTATATTATATTGTTTCACGCGATCTCCTCTCCTTTTTTATAAATTCCTTATCTATTGTTACGTAAAAATAAATAATTTTCTATACGGCACATTTTAGTTCCTACAGCACAAAAAAGTACCTATATTACAAAAAAGTAATTATGCTGCTTAAAAATCTCCCTCTATACAAAAAGAAAAAACGAACGTATTCTCGTTCGTTTTTTCTTTCTTTATTCAGCTGCGGTTATAAGCAAAGACGTGTTACCATTCTTTTCAAGATGATTTTCTCCCCAGTTACAAAGAGTATCGAGTATAGAATCTAAAGAATGACCGTAATCAGTTAAAGAGTATTCTACTTTTGGTGGCACTTGGTTATACACTTTTCTCTCGATTACACCATCTTCTTCTAATTCACGTAATTGTTGCGTTAACATCTTTTGTGTAATACCAGACATTAATTGTTTTAATTCGCACGTTCTCTTTTTGTCTTTCTTTAAATGACAAAGGATAACTACTTTCCACTTTCCACCGATAACCTCTAAAGTTGCCTCTACAGGAATATTGTATGTTTTCATATAAAAATCTCCTTTAATAATTTTATAAGACAAATAAGCTAAAATATTTAAAAATTACTTTTAAGTATCTATAGCACCTTAAAGTACGTACTTTTTATTGTGTTAAACATGTTTCATAATAGCATACGTAAACAGCAGATGAGTAGTACGGCACCAAAAAGTACCTGTATTACTTTTTAGTATCTATATCACTTTAAAGTACGTACTTTTCATTATGTAAAATACATTTCATAATAGCATTTGTAAGAGTTGAGTGAGTCATGCAGTGTTAGAAATTACCTGTTAGTACCTGTACTTTAAAGTGAGTATTTTTATCATACATTTTGTCAGACGATGAAATGACATGTTTTCATTTTCACATCCATTCACAATGAATAAATAATTTTCAAATACATTTTAGGAGGATATCTATAATGAGTAAATTACTAAAAGAAAAAATCGGGTTTGGTACAGCACCACTAGGAAATATGTACCGTAATATCCCAGAGGAAGAAGCAATCGCTACAGTGGATGCTGCTTGGGAGAATGGCGTTCGTTACTTTGATACAGCTCCACTTTATGGATCTGGATTAGCGGAAATCCGTCTTGGTGAAGCACTGTCAAAAAGAAATCGTGATGATTACTTTTTAAGCACCAAAGTAGGTCGAACGATTTCAGATGAACTAGAAGATCCATCTGCACGTGATTTAGGTGAAAAAGGCGGACTTTTCGAATTTGGTCGCAAAAATAAAATGATCAATGACTATAGCGCAGATGCAACACTTCGTTCTATCGAGCAAAGTTTGAAACGTTTAAAAACAGATCGTCTAGACTTTGTTTTCATTCATGATTTAGCACAAGACTTTTATGGTGATGAGTGGATTTCACAATTTGAAACAGCTCGAACAGGAGCATTCCGTGCGCTAACACGTTTACGTGAAGAAGGAGTTATTAAGGGCTGGGGGCTTGGAGTAAACAAAGTAGAATCAATTGAACTTATGCTTGATTTAGAAGAAGCGAAACCGAATATATCCTTACTAGCTGGTCGCTATTCATTATTAGACCACGAACGTGCATTGCAACGAGTAATGCCTGCAGCTGTAAAGCATAATATGGATATTGTTGTTGGTGGCCCATATAGCTCAGGTATTCTTGCTGGCGGCGCTCACTTCGAATATCAAAAAGCATCGCCAGAAATTATTGCAAAAGTTGAGAAAATCAAAGCTCTTGCAGATCGTCACGAAATCAGCATCAAAGCTGCTGCACTACAATTTTCACTAGCCAATCCAGCAGTTGCTGCTGTTGTTCCTGGTGCAAGTAAACCGGAACGCATTGTAGAAGACCAAAATGCCTTAAACACAGTAATTCCAGCAGCATTCTGGGAAGAAATGCGCGAACAAAAATTAGTAGCACCTAATGCACCACTACCAATCAACGTAAAATAATAATATAACTTTAATCAGTGGGAGCATCCCCCACTGATTATTTACCCGTAAATACCGGGATGAAAAGGAGCGTAATGAATATGGCACATACTACTACATCTATGGAAATTTTTGCTTCACCGGAACAAGTATGGCAATTAATCGGAGGTTTCAACTCCCTTCCAGACTGGTTACCTTATATACCTAGCAGTAAATTAACTGAAGGCGGTCGTGTACGTCATCTAGCTAATCCAGATGGCGATACAATTATAGAACGATTAGAAGTATTCAATGATAAAGAGCGCTACTACACATATTCAATCATGAATGCACCATTCCCAGTCACTAATTATTTATCTACAATCCAGGTTAAAGGAGGTACTGAAAGTAACACATCGTTAGTAGAGTGGTCTGGTACGTTCACTCCTGTTGAAGTTAGTGATGAAGAGGCAATTAATCTGTTTCATGGCATTTACAGTGATGGACTGAGAGCATTGCAGCAAGCATTTCTAGATTGATTCATGTAATTGATTGAGACAAAAAAGTAAATTAACAGTCAAATATTCGATTTTTTTAGTTAAATTCATTATAAAAGATAAACAAATACAAATTTCATGCCTGCTTGTTAATGACAAGAAATAAAAAATACTACCTCCAAATGGAAGGTAGTATTTTTTTATTAATCAGGAAAAACAATTAATCCCTCTTCTTTTTCCTCCTGTTTTAAATCTTCTTCTGGGAAGGTTACAGTTGAATTTTTATCACCTGTTCTTTTTGTTTCTTCACCTGGAAATACGAAAGTTGAATTTTCTTTTCCTTCATTTTTTTCTACGTTATCTGGAAATACCATAGGATCATTGGTAGTCAAATCACTATGAAATCCAAGGTTAGACAAAATTGCTTTTAAATCTGGTAAAACCCCTATTTTATCAGATGATGGGTTATTAGACTTTGTGCCTGTATTAGGATTACTTAAAATTGCTCTCAATTCTTTTGGTGTATATGCCTTACCTAAATGTTCTTTAGCAATCCCTTGAATCGATACAGCAGCCCCAGCAATTATAGGCGAAGCGCTAGAAGTACCACGGAAATTAGAAGTATAACGATTAGTTATGTTCTGATCTGTAACTTTTTGTCCTTTACTATTTTGATTTTGATATGTATCTAATGTATCAACATACTCTCCCCAACCATATACATCAATTCTACTACCATAGTTAGAGAAAGCTAAACGTTTATGAGGAACTCTTGCAGTAGATGCTCCCACTATAATAGCTCCTGAATCTTTAAAGTCTTGACTGTTTCGATTTAAAATCTGTTTACCATTACGGTCTTTAAATTCATCTAAATCAATCCCACCATTACCAGCTGCTTCTACAATAATAATGCCTTTATCTGTACCTTTGCGAATTGCGTTAAATATACTCGGGTATACTTCTACTGGTAAAGGGTCATCTCCATATCCATCATATTTAAAGGATTCTTCTATTAATAAAACATCTCCAGCCTGTAAAGAATCTACGGCACTTAAAATAGCATCTCTTACATCAATTCTCCCATTGTCTCGGATCACTGAAATTACTTTTGCCTTTGCTTTTGGTGCAATTCCAATGTTCCCAATCCCATTGTCAGCTGCAGAAACAACACCTAGAACTGAAGTACCATGAGAAAGATCATTACTCATTTTTCCAGACATAAATTCAATATTTTGACCGACTAAATCTTCATGATTTAATAACCAGCCTTCTTCCAAATCTACAAAAGTTGCCCCCTGACCATTCCCTCCTTTAATTCCCCAAGCATAAGGAGCATTAATTCCTAAAGGTGCCTCTTCAAGATATCCCTGTCTCGAAAATCTAGGTTCATCATAAGGATTGACTGATGATAATACAGGGAATCTCGAGCCAGTTGTTGTATTTATACTCTTATTAGAACGAACTTGTATTTTACTAGAATCGTCATTAGCAGCATGTACTGTATTTGTTACAAATGTCGTACCTACCCCAGCAAAAGTTGTAATTGCAAGTGATGATATCAACATACCTTTAAAATTTTTCATTTTTCCACCTCTAGTTTTCTATTAGAAATAACATATTTCATAATGTGTATGAACCGAAAAGCATTTTATCTTATTATAAAAATTAATAGATTTTTATAACTTTTTGATTTACATAAAAACTCCCTTCATTCTTGTAATTCAATATGTACATTTCAAAATAACAAACTCACTGTAACTATTATAGTTACACCTTTATTGATTTTCAACTACGAAATATAAATTTTTAAAAATAAATTTATATTACTTTAAAACAGAACTCGCCTTTTAAGCACATAAAGTGAAACTTTAATCAGTGGGGTTTTTGTTCATCCCCCACTGATTATTAGCCCTCACCAATGGGGCGTTTACGGACAGTTAATGCGGGATAAAAACGCAAAATATCTGTCCAAATTACAGCGATCAATAAGTTTATGGACTGCGAAAGAAATACGAAAAAGCAAAGCACTAAGTGCTTTGCTCCTTATAAAATCCCTTTTAACTTTTCACCAATTAACTTCGCTACATACTCATAACCTTCTGGCCCAAAGTGTAACCCATCTTTTTCATCATTTTCTACAAACCTTTTATAATCCCGTTCTTGAATCATTTCAGCATATACATTTAGAAAATAACTTCCTGTTTCCCTCGCCACTTCCTCTACTACGTCTGTATACTGACCGAGCACTTTATTGGTTCTATTGTACTGTCTTTCTTCATCAACTGGTGCAGGACTAATAAGTAGTATTTTATCTGAGGAAACCTGGTTCACAATCTTCTCTAAGTTTTCTTTATATGCTTGTAATGACACTTGAGAAAAAGAAACTGCATCATTCGTACCAAGAAAAACTGTTACGAAATCTGGTTTATATGATATTACATCTTCTTCAATCCTATTTAACGCATCAAATGTATTATCCCCTGGAACACCTGCATTCACTACTTTCCAATTTGGAAACATTGCTTGTAACCTTGGCGTTAATCTCGGTGTTCCATCAAAAAACGTCTCATCAGCTGTAATGCTATCGCCAAAACATACTAACGTTTTCATTAGGCTTGCTCCCCTTTTTACGTATGAAATAATTTACCTTCTAATGCTCCAATATATCTTTCAGCAGAACGTTCAACTGCTTCATTTGCATTTTCTTTTACTACTCGATGAAAAGCGTTGTATAAACGATTAAACTGTAACGGCTTCACTCGATTCACCATTTCTTCCACTTTTCTCGCTGGTAGTGGAATTAAGTTTGGATAGCTGTACATGAAGCTTACCCACCGCTCATCTGCTACAACTTGAATAATATCACCTGTTAACAAAATTCCTTTTCCGTCATTACCTTCTTCCCAATGTAAGACAGATCCACCTTTAAAATGTCCCCCTAAACGATGAATGACTAATCCATCAGCTAATTGTAAAGACTCACCAGACCAATAAATAATACGACTACTCGGACGCATCACCCACTCTTTATCATCTTCATGTATATAAATTGGTACATCAAATGTCTCTGCCCATTCTACTTGCGTTGAATAATAATGAGGATGAGACAATGCAATCGCATCTAATTCGCCAAGCTCTTTTATTTTCATAATTGTCGTTTCATCTAAATACGTAATACAGTCCCACAGTAAACGATATGACTCTGTTTTCACTACAAATGCCGTTTGACCGATCGCAAATCCTGGTTTTGTCGTAATACTATAAAGTCCATTTTCCTCTTCGATTATTTCATTTTTATATGTATCACCAATTTGTAAGCTTTCTAGTGTCGTCCAAGATTGTCCTTTTGGATTCACATATTGCCTCTCTTCATCACAAATATGACAACTAACCGGTTCTTCTACACTCGCTGCATACTGCACGCCACACGTTGTACAAACGAAATTTTTCATCATAATTTCCCCTATCCCTATATTTTTATTAAGCTGACTTTTGTTGATAATGATCTGCTTTTTTATTTTCAATCATTAAACTTATAAAAGTAAGTAAATAGACAACTGTAACCGATAATGGAATTACAGTAAATCCTTTTTCTGCAAAAAGAATCCCGCAAACTGACGTTACAAATACAGTCCCTACCGACAATAAACCATAACTTTTACTTTCATAAATCCATACGTACGGGATAAAATGAACACCTATTAACATTGCTACTACAAAAGGTAACCATTCTGGAAATTGAAAATAGGCAAGTAATACAAGTGGAATATTCAATACATTTATCCCACCAATTAATCCAGCCAAAATCCCTAACGGATTTCCTTTCGCAAACATATCAATTTTCAATATAGCAGCTATCATTAAGCCAAAAGGAAACACACAGCCCATACCGATTAAATATACCCACACTACTTGTTTTTCAGAAAGAACAAATCCCGTTATACTCATAACTACCCAAAATAAAACGCCGGCTAATATGATATGCTCCCCCTATAGTAGACAGAAAAAAGAAAGCTTTATATCCTGTCTACTATAAGGGGGATTTTTTTATGGGGAAAATTAGAAGAACATATGATGAAACATTT
>NZ_JAKUFX010000161.1:0-11862 GCF_022663635.1 Bacillus cereus group sp. BfR-BA-01356
CAGTATTGTAGGACAATCCTATCGAATTAAAGATCATTTTAGCAAAGAAAATGATTGATTTTGTACATGCTTAAACAAGCGAAAATGTACATGTTTATCTTGACATTTACAGTATAATCCACTTTCATTAGAACATCTTTAATATCTAACGTACCACTATTTTTTAAATTGAATTTCTTTAAAATTTTATCCCCAGGTTTTAAATTATCTAAATTGAGAGAAGTGGTAGGCTGCATAGCAAGATCTAATGTCCCCGCTGCTAATGTGTTATTCGTCACAACTTGATCACTAAAATACGCATATGTCCCCCCACCAATTAAAGATAAACCAAGAGCGGCTGAAACGACTCCCATACCTAACTTCTTTTTCAAAGACATGTTTTATTCCTCCCTATAGTATTTTTCCCTATTAAATCAAAAACCTTTCCTCATACAGGTGTATCATAAATTTGAATTTTTTTATTGATTATAAGATACACCTATATGGAAAAAATCACAGGAATATTCTTTATGTATTAGGATCGCGTGTCCGTCGACATAAGAAACTTTATTTCCCCAATTATCAAAAAATCTTATTCTTTCTAAATAAGTTAAATAGAAAGAGCGAAGAAGTAACCGATAAAAAAGAGACTAAAAAAATATTTCGTAGTCTCCTTTTTGATTTTACTTATTGAACCATAGCAGATACGATTACAGTAAATTCAGAGGTAGCATTTTTAGGGTTAGCAATATAAAGAGATCTTTTTGATATAACACTTGTCCGATTGCCACTTAATACACCAGAGAAATGAGTAGGGTCCGTTGCAGCGGACTTATCTTCCATTACATTAAAGCTAATAAAGTCCGGATCTCCGCCTCCTATAACCTCCCATTTCAAATATTTTGTTCCTGCAGGAAGATTCTCAGTACTAAAGTTTCCACTTGAACGATTTTTCTGTCCTGGTTGTGGCTCTTTACCTGATCTTACTCTTGCAATCTCTACTGTCGATTTTGTTTCCATATCCATTCCCCATTTCATAATAATTGTATATTTTAGTTAGGTTACTACAGCAACCTAACTAAAATATACAATTTGTAGAAAAAAATGGGTATTGAGAAATATTGCGGCGTCTTTATTCATAAATTAAAGCATATATGTGTATGCCAACTAATGATGTAGCATTCCGAACATTATCAATGTAGAGTTCTTTATTTTGTACTACTTCAGTTCGATTTTCGTGTAAAACATCACTAAAAATAAGGTCATCTATGTCCCAGAATTTATCTTCCATTACGTCAAAAAGAATATCATCTAAATCACCGCTACCTGCTAATTCCCATTTCAAAAAACTCGTGCCTTCGGGTAAAGTTGCAGTACTAAATAACTGACCTGGATATATAGTTGCTACCAATTGCCTCTTTTTTATCTTCATGTTCATTAGCCCCTTTTCCAATAAGCATCATTTACTAAAATATATATTTTTTAGAGGTATTTAGGTATTGATAAAATCTACAGAATACTTATTATTGGTGAATGCGAAAACATAAAGATAGTCTAAAAAAATTACTTTATTAGGTTGAGATTTTTTAACCGTTTAAAAAGGTATACCTTTACAAACGCAGGAGCCCTATCTATGAAACGTTGAAACATCAAGTTTACAAAGGTGGTTCGAATTATTTTATAAACGTTTATTTTCAATGAATACCTTTATAAACAAAAATGGTATAATTGTGGTAACAAATGTAAGGAGAATACAAAACGTGGCAAATATTTATGGATATATACGTGTAAGTACAAAAGATCAAAATGAACAACGTCAGTTACATAAGATGATGGAACGAGGAGTCGAAGCTCGACGCATTTTTGTCGATAAAGCAAGTGGACGACATTTTGATCGCCCTCAATATCAATTATTACGAAAAATATTAAGTACAGGTGATATTGTTTACATAGATGCCTTAGATCGTATGGGCCGCAATTATGATGAGGTAATTTCAGAATGGAAGTATATAACAAGAGAATTACAAGCTGATATCGTAGTTTTAGAAAATGAAACATTATTTGATAGTCGGAAATTTCGTGAGATGGGTGATATGGGCCGATTAATGGAAGATCAATTTTTATCTTTGCTTTCCTATGTTGCGGATCAAGAACGTAAAAAGATTCGTCAGCGACAAGCGGAAGGTATTGCTGTAGCTAAATCTCAAGGAAAACATTTAGGACGTCCTCAACTTAACCTTTCAACATTAAGCACAAAGCAACTATTTATAATAGAAGAAACTTTTCCAAAATGGAAAAATAGAGAAATAACAGGTGTCCAATTTATGGATTTACTTGAACTAAAGAAAAATACTTTCTATAAAATACTGAAAGAATATGAAGAAAACAAAGTAGCAACTAACTCATAACGAATTGGAGCTGAAAGTTTCTTATATTCTGTGTACTAACCGTTTAGTGTAAATGGAAAATTCTACTTTATAAGGTGTGTTTATGCATATAACAAGGAAATAATACGAGTAAATTTATATTAATAAGCGTGGTTTAAGGCAGATTAAGGCCAATAAGAATTGTCTATTTTCTTTCAGTATCCTAATTTTAAAACCTTTAAATAAGATTTTCGGATTCAATCTTATTTATTTGGTTTATAAAATAAATATAGTTTTTGTTACATTTTCCTTTTTGAGTTATAAACTAGATAATATTAAATTTAGATGTAACTAAATACTATGTCAAAAATAAATTGTCACAATATAAGTCCTCTACTAAACTAAAAAAAAATTCTCTTCAAATATTTGAAGAGAATTTTTAAAATATTGCAGTTTTAACGATTTCTAGAAAATTATATCATATTTTGTTTTTTTTTACAATGTTTTTTGGTTATTGGATTGATTTATAATTTCCTTTCACATATACCATTTTCACAATGACCAACAGGAACAATCATACGTCTTTTTGCAATAAAATCATAAGTTAGCTGGCCGATACCCATAAATTTCCCTAAATACAGAAAGATAAGTATTCCCCACATAATCGGAACCCTTTTGCAGATTTGTATTACAGAATCAATACCTGAAACGTATTTTTCCTCTTTTAATTTTCTAGAATGCATACGTTTTTCTAACGTTGTAAGAGATATTCCAATTTCAGCTTCTGAATTAGAATATTCCCGAAAAGATTTAAACATAAGTAAGTTAAATGTATCGACCTTTTTTAACTTAGTAACAACGTTTTTACACATAGGACAATACCCGTCGTAAAGTACTATAATTTTTTGGCTTTTTATCACTGTATTTTGTTGTAGTTTTTGTACTCGTTTATTAAATATACTCTTAATTCTATTATTTAAATTAGTTAATTTATTTTTTAATTTAATGTAAGACTTATCATCAAATAATATTAAATCTATTGTAATCATTGCTAATCCAAACGCAACTAAGCCCATTAATACTGCTATCATTATATGAAACATAATAGAACCTATAGCCATTAACCACTTTGTTCTTTTATTCCAAATTAAAAAAGGAAAAGCTAGCTGAAAGATCACTGTGGCATATGTACCTACTGTAAAAATTATAGGATTTTCATAAATTAAAGGGGCAATGCTTGGTAAACTATATTCTTTGACTTGTGTTACATAGTATAGTGCTGTACCGTGTACCCACATCTTACCTTGAACTTTAAACAAACCAGAAGCAAAGTATAAGACCATTAATTGTACAATACATGCAAGCACACCGAAATTATGAAGTAAAGCTAAATAACGATTATTTTTTTGTTTTGCTACATTGTTACTTTTCATTGCATCATACGAAAAATATGCACTAGTATTTACAAATAAAAGATAAAATAAACAAATTATTAATATATTGTTTCCTCCATCAAGAGCATACGGATTCCTTTCATATAGTGACCATATCCATATAAAATTTAAAATTCCAATGAATCTAGTTTTATATCCGATAAGATATAAAACCCCTATTAAAATTCCAGTGAAAAATATAATATTAAAATAGACAGGTGAATTAGATAACGAATAAATCGAAAAGTTATCTATTTTTATATCCTTGCTAAAAACCTCCCATGGATAAACTCCATTGGCTCCCCATAAAAAATCCTTTTGGAATATCTGTAGAACATAAAAATATAATATATGTATCCCAAAACCTATCCTAACTAAACTAGCGCCAATAAGATGTTGTTCATTACTAACTGATTTCAAAAAACCATTAAATTTCTCTGAAAAACTAACAGATTTCTCCATTAAACAATCCTCCTTTTAAAAAGACACTACCTTTGTATACGGTAAGGTTGGTATATCTAAATAAAGTACATTTCCTTCTTTTCCTTCTTTTCCTTCTTTTCCTTCTTTTCCTTCTTTTCCTTCTTTTCCTTCTTTGTTACTTTCTTCGTCATTTATTCCAGTAAATTCTTTAAAGCTAGTTATCACTATCCTATTTTCTACATTTCCTAATTTAGCATTTGGATAAGATTTTTTTAATGCATCACAGGCGATCCTATGAAGAATTAAAAGATCTGATGGTAGTTTATTCAGATCAGATTTACTTATATTAATATCCTTTTTATATTCTTCAGGGTCCCTATTATATTTATTTACTACTTGTCCAATAACTGAAGAGTTTGTGGCTGATATTAATCTCATTGGGGTAAATCTATTTTTATGTACCGCTGTTATTAAAGGTTCACTCACATTTACCCATTCCGTAAAACTTTTCTCTCCCTGTTCGTTTATTATTTCACCTCTTGTCCATAGATGTTGGTTGCTACTAATTGGATTAGGTGCAAATAACCTCCAATTTTGTTTAAAAAGCGGATTCATATAATTATTAATTTGTGAAAAATACATTTGTTTTATTGGTGTTTCAGGAGCATTATAAAAAAAAGTGATTGTAAAATGTACTATAAAAATTGCAGACAATAAGAAAAAACAGCTGGTAAAAACAATGTTTTTTTTAACCATATTCATTATTAACCTCCTTTAACTATTTCGAGAAAAAAACCATTAAACATTATATTTATAATGTTTAATGGTCTTCAGATTAACTTTTATCTTCCGAATGCTTCTTGGAAATTTTCTCTATCTAATTTACTCATCCCAAATTTATAACTAGTATCTACACCTGCTCCTTTGTTTCTCGCAGCACCTTCTTTAACGTTATCAACAGCCCAATCAAGCGCTTTCCCTACACCCCAACATGCAACTGCTTCTCCAGCAAATCGTCCAACTTGAGCCCAGCTTCTTTCTTCAATGTCGCCTGATTTTTCGACAGTAGCTGATTCCATGTTTTTAGGTGTATAGGAAACATCAGAATTAGCCGACACTGCAGTCGCTGATAATAAACCTAACGCCATAGTAGTTGTTAAAATAATACCTTTTTTCAATTTAATTCCTCCAATTACTTTTTTTGTTTGTTTGCCACATTCTATATATTATCATATCTCTAAATATTTTCAATATTTTTTATTCAGATAACATTTTATATATATTTAACGTTCCATTTCCGTATAAGCTAGTATCATCTCTTTTATTAACCCCATACTTATAAAGAAATCTAGTAGATTTATTAGGTTGATTTTTTAAATGATACTTGTCAATAATCAATGCTACTGCTCCTGAGACCTTCGCAGATGCTATTGAATTACCAGAAGTAAAAAAATAATCATTATTTGGCCATGTACTCAAAATTTGCTCCTTCATAAATAACCCAAATTTGTTATAATCATCAGGATTATTTTCTTTTAACAACC
The DNA here is from genome assembly GCF_022663635.1 of Bacillus cereus group sp. BfR-BA-01356. Lineage (NCBI taxonomy): Bacteria > Bacillati > Bacillota > Bacilli > Caryophanales > Bacillaceae > Bacillus > Bacillus cereus group sp. BfR-BA-01356. Next base: position 5,746 of record NZ_JAKUFX010000161.1, read on the forward strand.
TAAAATCTCCACCTGGAGCAGCAATATCTATAAAACCTAAACCATAATTAGAAAAAAGAGATAATTCATCGGATGGACCCACAGAGGCAACTGTGATTACCTTAGATAAGGCAGCAGGGACATCTAATATTTCACCTATATAATTTACATTATCATTCTTCATTTTCTGTTGTAAAAAGCTTGTCATTTGAATTTTATCCTTTACATTGAGAGCATCATTACCAGCTGCAGCTACAATAACACTTCCTTTTTTATGCGCAAAATTTATTGCTTTTTGGTATGCCTGTATCTCTGCTAAATCTCCAGTTTGTTTTTTTCCATCAATAACTTTAGCACCCTTAACCAGATATTCTCCGAAACTTAAGTTTATAACATCGTTATTATCTTTTGCCGCTTCCACAATTGCTTTAATAACCCAAACTAGTTCTGAAGATTTTTTACCAAAAATTCTATAAGACTTGATTCCAATTCCTGGAGCAACACCTTTAACAATACCATTTGCTGCAATTTGACCTGCCACATGCGTACCATGTCCTAAATTATCATTTAAATAATTAGGATCTCCAGTTTCATAGGGCTCAGCTCCTTGAAATCCTCCCATAGGAACTAGGTTTTTAGATCCTGGAACTATATTGTTTTGTAAATCTTGATGATTTACATCTATTCCTGAATCAATGATACCTACAGTCACATTTTTAGTACCTGAAAATAATTTGTAGCTTTCTCCATTGTTAGTTATTTGTTTCATGTCCCACTGTAAATCCCAAGCTGAACGTTCTTCAGTTTTTTTTGAAACGGTTACATTTTTCTCGTTTTCTAATACCTTTAATCTTAAAGAGGGATTATATGTTTCAATTAGTGGACTTTGAGCAATTTGGGACACAGTTTTTGACGAAGCTTCTATTTGAAAAAGACCAAGTTCCCTTACTTCGTAAATGATTTTCCCATTGGTATTATCTATTAGTCTCTTAATATCACTAAAGTTTTTTTCATCTTTTAATAAAAAAGTATAATATTGATGATCTGTCGCATTAACAACCTTATATGGAAAATAAGTTATGAATAAAAATACTAAAATTATAGATAAACATAATTTTTTCATATTTCTCTCCTTAGTTTTCTATTAGAAATATATAAATTTTAGGTATTATATGTATTAAGTTAATGTATAATAAAGTTAAAATATTGAAATTTCGGGAGGTTTTTGAATGAATATTCTTTTGGCTTTATTTTTTATAATTTTATTTATAGTCGCTTTACTCAATTTACTAAAAGAGTTCAAAAAAAAGAAAGCTAATACAGCATTGATTGTATTTGAAATTGTAGTTATGATTGGTGCTCTATGGTGGTTAATTAAAACTTTTAAATAATCAGAAAACTGACGGTAAAGAGTGCCCTAAAGATAAAAGCTCTATTATTAACAAGATTAAATATTTACTTATACAGCATTCCTCCTTTTAAAGGTTGTGAATTATTTTGTAAGAAACTAGTAATAATTATATTACAATTTTACATTTAATTACATATTTAATTTGAAAAATCTATAAAATTTAGTTTTTTTGGATGTTTTTTTCTTTAGCATATTAAAATTTTAATTACCTAATTTATACGGTTTTTAAAGTACGAGATATTTGAATTTCAACTGAAAAATCCAGTTGAATTGAATAAAAACTAAAATGATGCCCCCTGTATTTATATAGGAGGCATTTTTCATTAATTGCTTAAAGCGCATATCAAAATTTCCTAGTTTACTTCAAATTCAGTTTATATTTTCAGAGTTTTTTAAACATATGACATCCCCTAATAGAATTTCTTTAAGTTTTCTTTTGATATCAAAATTTTACAAACAAACCCTATACTTCAATCCCATAAATATCGAATTCTTATATTAGGTTTATATGTTTTATAATTATAAAAATATATAGAAAATTCACTATTGAAAGATAAAGTTAAAAATGGTATTATTTACATAAAGGCAGGTGAATAGTTCACATGAATAAAATCGATATTGAAAGAATTGATCAAAGATCAGGTTTTTGGGATTGGATTTTTGGAGGTACTACAGGAGGAACATAAGATTTAAAAAAGGTGTTTTAGAATTTAATTCTTAAAGCACCTTTTTTAAATCTTATAAATTGAGGTGTTTTTTATCATGTTTTATAAAATAAAAGATATACATCCTGTCACTTATATAAGTGATACAGAAATTATTATTGGTAAAGATCGAAACTTTATGAGTGTATTGAAAGATAGTGATGGTTTTCTTAAAGAACTTCTTAATTTATTAGATGGAAATAAGAGCGTAAGAGAAATTTTTAAAATATTACACTCTAAATTCCCTTCATTAACCATACAAGATGTATGGGATACTATTAAAGAATTAAATAATTACGGTCATGTAGAACAGTGCTTACCTAATCCTAATATAGATAATAATCGACATTTAACAAATCTTCATTTCTTTTCGAACTTTTCTTCTATGGATAATTCAGCAGGGAACATTTTAAAAGAATTACAAGAATTAAAAATTGGGATTATTGGTCTTGGGGGACTGGGAAGTAATTTATTGTTACAATTGGCAGGGTTAGGCGTAAATACTATTTATGTAGTAGACCCTGATAAAATTGAATATAAAAATTTGAATAGACAATTTTTATATAAATTATCTGATATAGGTGAATATAAAGTGAAATCAGCTATAAATAATATTAAAGCTTTCAATGATGAGATTTCTATAACAGGTTTCACAAAAAGCATAAATAGTGTAGAAGATTTATTAGAGATATTCCCTGAGGATATTGATATTTTAGTTTGTGCAGCAGATTCCCCCCCTATATATATTCAATTATGGTCTAATTTATTTTCACAGATAAGGAATATTCCCCTTATAACAGGTGGATTGGGGTGTGTGACAGGTCAAATTTTAACTAGCATTCCTAATCAGACACCTTGTTTAGAATGTTTTTATCACGATTTACTAGGAAACAATTCCTTGAAAAAAGAAAAATTATTAGAGTTAGAATCTAAAACAATTACTACTGCCATAGGTCCATACATTAGTTTAATAGCCAATCTTATTTGCACTGAAATTATTAATTATTCTTTAAAACACCCTTTGGCATCTAGTGGAAAAAAATTATTAATTAACTATTTAACATTGGAAATTACTCATGAAAAAGAATGGCCTCCAAATATAAATTGTATTTGTAAAACTAAGCAATTCGACTCCAATAAAATATTACTTGAACGATTCTAAAAAAGATACTATTAAATATGTTTTTGGAGATTGTTAACTGATTCCTTAACATACAGGGAATTGATTAAATTGTGTTTATTTTATATCTAAATGTAGAATTTTCTTTTTTTGATATGGTGACCCCTAGTAAGTGAGACATAGCGCCCCCCTCTTGTGATTTATCTCGCCAACAATTATGATACGGGGGCTTTTGCTTTCTTTCTATAGTTAAACGCAGAATAATTGAATTTATGGTTTGTTACCTACAGGGTATTGTAATAAACCTTGAACTACTCATCACGCTTCCTACTTTAGCTTGGTTTTCGCAACTTCGGCAAACGTGGGGCAAAAGAACGTTGAAGATTTTACGGTTGCAACGTTTTTCTGCAACCAACCTCATATCTTCAGTTTTCAAAGAGCAATCTGTACAAGTAAATGATAGCAAACATGTTGGCTTATGCCAACCGACATTCATCTCCCACCTAAAATTGGTGTTTCACACCTTCACATTTTTGAGGAAGGAGTCTTCTGTCGGAAAACAATAAATTAAAAATACAGATAAAAATGTAGAATAAAATGTGGTATTTAATTTAAAAAAGGAGGATTATATTTATATGTTTAAAAAAATTGTGGTAAGTGCATTAACATTAGGTGGGTTAGTTATAGGAGGAATCTCAGCACATGCTGATGAACATGATCGATACTTCGGAGGATGTAAAAATGTCACACAAAATGTAGAAACAAATGAATACGTAAAAAGCTGTGTTAAAATATTCCCGAATTCTCCTCTCGGTCCAAATGTAATAAAAATACCTAAATCTATTCCATATGATGATGGTACTTATCAAGGAATACTCTATCTAGTTTCTCAAAATAATACTATGTATTCTATCGTTGCTAATTATGAAGGCACTTTAAAAAAATTCAAATGAAATATAAAAGCTGAATCCTTTTTATATTAATTGAAATGTTATGACTAAAAAGATCAACTTTAATGTCTCTTCAAACATTCCATAAGGATGTTAAGTGATGAATAATTCAAAGAAATAAAAAGAACCCACTGGCATGTGGGTTCTTTCAGAAGTGATAATGTTTTCTCGACTCCAAAAATTGAGAAAATACAAAAACATAATACATTGAGCTTTAAAAGATTTTAGCACTAAAAAAATTCTTTCTGAATGAAAAAACTTTTTTATGTAATACTAGTATTTTTTCTTACTTCTATTTCTTTTAATGAATCTATAAATTTTATCCATAATAAACTCTTCTCGTTCTTTCCAAATAACTTCAGCTTCCTCTAATGTAACTACTCTCACTAACTCCTCAATTGCTGTATCTTTAACTAAAAATGTAGCTACAGCTCCTGTAGATGTTGAATATTTAGTAATAACTGAATCTATAATAGTATTAGTTTCTATTAAATTATTATTAGACTTATCTTCACTTTGATTACTTTCGTTTAATATTTTTTTATCAGCAAGTTCTTTTAATCGGGAGTTTAAAATAAATTCAACATAACCGATTGGTGACTCAATATCTGAACGAAAACGTATATCCTCAATTATCTCTAATACAATTTCTTTATGTACTGCCCATTTTTCAAACACTTTAGGAAACACTTTTTCTTTACAACGTTCTTCAAATCGCTTAATTTTTTGTTCAAATGTATTTGGCTGTTGAAATTTATCTAACTTCTTTTCAAAATGAACTAAATCAGAATCTTTCTTTTTCTGAGAACGTATGATAAATCTAATTTTTTGGACTTTCCTACCTAGTTTAATTTCCTCAAATTCAAAAGAAATATCAGTTTTTTGATTTAATTCTTTTTGAGATGGCTTCAACACACGTTGCTTAAAATTTGCATAGTTAGGGTATACATCCATTGCATCTAAGTAATACCTTAAATTTTCTAGACTAATTGTACGTTCCCTTAAATCTTCATATTGCTTAAGTAGTTCATAAATACGTATAGCATATGTACTTTTTAATTTAACAACATTAGCCAGTCTATAGCTTGTAAATTTGCTACTTAGTTCTAATAAGAATGGCTTCAATAAAGGATCGAAACGCATATCAATTGTCCCTTTATTTCTATTGTAAATTGCTGAAGAAAGCCAAGATACTTGAATTAATTCTTCTCCTGCTCGAATTTCAATTACTTTAGATAATAGTTCCTTTGTAATTTTACTTAACTCTGTATATTTAGTAGATCCATTCAAACCAAGTAAATCATGAAATTGTTTAATTGGGAATGTGTATGTTTTAAAATCCCGGTCGTTGGGTTCAATATTACTAGCCAAACAAAGTAACATTTTTTGTTCAACTAAATTCAAACGTGAATTAGCTTCAATCAAAGTATTTGATTTGGAGACAATATTATTCTCTTTAATTTGTAAATCTTGATTTATAGACATATCTACATACGTCATTCCTTTCCTACCCCTATTGCTAAATTAACTATAACAAACAAAATTACTTTGTTATAGTTAATTTTTTTTCAAAATCTTATACTGGATTTCCCACTGTAAAATATCTAAGTACTCTACATAACATAATTATGTAGAATACTAAAATAATGAAACTTAATCTTTTTAAATTTATAAAAATATATATCATGTACCAAATTTGTTATCTTTAAAACCATTTTTGTTATAGATGAAATAAAATTTGTTATCTTTAGAACCGTTTTTGTTATAGATGAAACCAAATTTGTTATCTTTAAAACCGTTTTTGTTATAGATAGGCAACCAAATTTGTTATCTTTAAAACCGTTTTTGTTATAGATGAAACCAAATTTGTTATCTTTAAAACCGTTTTTGTTATAGATAAGTACTATAATCCCTTACATATCAATATGTTTCAGCTTCCTAAAACATATAAAA
>NZ_JAKUFX010000162.1:0-11288 GCF_022663635.1 Bacillus cereus group sp. BfR-BA-01356
TTTACATAAAATACTGGTCTAGTTTCGTGATGTCTTTTTTAAGCAATTTGTCCTTTGATAACTTCAAAAGATATTATTTTTCAGTTGACATACTACCGCAGGTCTTTTATAAAAATATTTATTTTTCATATTATTTATAATCAATATCATACATTTCATCCCACATATCTATTATAAATCCGTTTAATATTTTAAAAACACAGATAAAAAAGATATTGACACTACAATTTTACAGTGCTAACATTCAACATGTAATTGAATATGGTCTCTGTTAGGTGAGGCTCCTGTATAGAGAAACGCTGCTGCCCAAAAATGTCGAGAGACGCCAATGGGTCAACAGGAAAGGTCGGAATGAAGGCCTTTTTTAATGTAGCTGGTTTCAGTACCTATGCTATACAGTGCTAAAACTCAACGAGGGAGAGGTGCATGTATTTTGTCATACACAAAAACTGTTTTTATTTATGTCTACTAACAGTCTTTGTTGTGGACTCTTTTAACTGCGAATTCAGACCTTTACTCGTTTTGAGTAAAGGTCTTTTTACGTCTATATGCACCTTACTATGAAACAAACATAGCATATTCAGAAACTACTAAATTGTACGGAGGTGAGGAACAGTTGGCAATTGATGATTCGGCCCATATACCCATACGTTTTACATTCATATTTCATCATGTAGGTAGGAAAGAAACTGTTCCTCACCATTTCAAATAGTTAGGTAACAGATTGTTTCCTCCTTCATGACAGAGGAGGAACTACCGATGTTTAATTTACAAAGACAAGAAACAAAGCATGCTTATGAGCAAGATAGCATGAAAACAAATAACGAATTATTAGTGGAGGTTGCAACACAAGATGTAAGCTCTGCGTTAAAACTTTTAGAAACAACACAAGATGGATTATCTAAACAAGAAGCGTCTCGTAGACTTTCTTTATATGGTCCGAACGAAATAGCTCATAATAAAATGGCACCGTGGTACATTCAATTTCTGTCGGCATTTAAAAATCCATTTATTTTCGTTTTATTAGCTCTTGGAGCACTCTCCTTTTTCACGGATGATATGCAAGGAACAATTGTCGTATCTGCAATGGTACTACTTAGTGCAACAATTCGGTTTTCCCAAGAATTTCGTTCTCAAAAAGCTGCCGATAAGTTAAAGGCTATGGTTCGAACAACTGCGAGCGTATTTAGAATAAATGGATTTGTACATGAAACAAAAAATGTAACGAATTTAAATCGAAATTACACAACAGAAATTCCAATTGAGGAACTTGTACCTGGCGATATCATTTCCCTTTCAGCCGGTGATATCGTTCCAGCTGATGTGCGTATTGTATCCGCTAAAGATTTATTTGTTAATCAATCTTCTTTAACAGGGGAAGCACTTCCTGTAGAAAAATACGAACACTGCTACCATACAGAAAATAAGCATATCTTACCGACAAACATGAAAAAAAATTACAATCCACTCGATATGGAAAACCTTTGTTTCATGGGAACAAATATTGTAAGTGGTAGCGCAAAAGCTGTTGTCATCTCAACAAGTACCGATACGTATTTCGGCTCTTTAGCCAATAAGGTAATTGGAAAGCGTGTAGAAACAAGCTTTGATAAAGGTGTAAACAAAGTAAGCTGGCTCTTAATTACATTCATGCTTATTATGGCACCTATTGTCCTTCTCATTAATGGATTCACAAAAGGTGATTGGCAAGAAGCTTTCTTCTTCGCTATTGCCGTCGCTGTCGGCCTTACACCTGAAATGTTACCGATGATTGTAACTGCTAATTTAGCTAAAGGTGCCGTTAACATGTCTAAACAAAAAGTAATTGTAAAACAGCTAAATTCTATTCAAAACTTAGGTGCTATGAACATTCTTTGTACAGATAAAACCGGAACTTTAACAGAAGATAAAGTTGTCCTTGTTCGTCACTTAGATCCCAAGGGAAATGAATGCAATCGCGTCTTGCAATTTGCCTATTTAAATAGTTTCTATCAAACTGGATTGAAAAATTTAATAGATAAAGCTGTTATTAAGCATACAGAGGAAAACAATACATTTAATCCATCAGCTTTTCAAAAGCTAGATGAAATTCCATTCGATTTCGCCCGCCGGCGTATGTCAGTCATCGTAAAGGATATTTCAGGTGAACATACAATGGTTTGTAAAGGTGCCGTAGAAGAAATTTTATCAATTTGTAACTACACTGAAGTGGATGAAAAAATCGTTCCACTCACCGAGGAAATACGTTCAAATGTCAAAAAACTAAGTGAGACACTAAATAGTGAAGGTATGCGGGTTATTGCTGTTGCTTATAAAAAAGATAGAAGAATAAATGATACAGAGTACGCAGTAAAAGACGAAACTGATATGATTCTCGCTGGATATATCGGCTTTTTAGATCCACCGAAACCATCTGCAGCAGCTGCAATTCAAGCATTACAAAAACATGGTGTACAAGTGAAAATTTTAACTGGCGATAACGAAATTGTTACAAGAAAGGTTTGTATAGAAGTTGGATTAGATATCTGCGAACCAATCCTCGGTTACGAGATTGATTCTTTACCAGATAAAGCATTAGCAAGACTTGCCGAAGAAACGACTGTATTTGCGAAGCTTAATCCAATGCAAAAATCTCGTATTATACACGCATTACAAGGAAATGGACACACTGTAGGTTACATGGGAGACGGCATTAACGATGCTGTAGCATTACGTGAAGCTGATGTCGGAATATCTGTTGATACTGCTACTGATATTGCGAAAGAAGCTTCCGATATTATTCTACTCGAAAAAAGTTTAACTATATTAGAAGCAGGGATTTTAGAAGGACGTACTACATTCGGAAATATTTTAAAATATATTAAGATGACAGCTAGCTCTAACTTCGGTAATGTGTTTAGCGTGTTAGTAGCAAGTGCTTTCATTCCTTTTTTACCGATGCTTGCCATTCATCTTTTAATTCAAAACTTACTTTATGATATTTCACAACTTTCTATTCCATGGGACAAAATGGATAAAGAGTTTCTAGAAAAACCACGAAAATGGGATACTGCAAACTTACGAAACTTCATTATTTGTATCGGCCCAATTAGTTCTATATTTGATATTATCACATACGTAGTCATGTGGAATGTATTTGGTGCAAATACACCGAGCGAGCAATCATTATTCCAGTCCGGTTGGTTTGTCGTTGGGTTGTTAACACAAACTTTAATTGTTCACATGATAAGAACACAAAAGATTCCATTTATTCAAAGCACTGCATCAACACCAGTCGTTTTATTAACCGCTCTTATTATGGCAATCGGGATTTATATTCCATTCTCACCACTTGGTGCAGCCGTTGGTTTACAAGCATTGCCACTTAACTATTTCCCTTGGTTAGTAGGAATACTATTAGGCTACGCTTTTTTAACACAATTCCTGAAAAAGCTTTATATTAAAAAGTTTCATAGCTGGTTGTAAAAATAAGAATGAGTGGGTATCCCCCGCTCATTCTAAAAAACATAACACATATTATATATGGAGGTGACCATGATGGTATGGTACGACATTGTATTCAGGTTAGTTATAGCAATTATTGTAGGAGCTTGCATTGGAATGGAAAGACAATGGAGACACCGAATGGCTGGGTTACGGACAAATGCTCTCGTATCACTTGGTGCCTGTATAATAGGAAAGGTGTCATGATTTTACTACTTCATGACACCTTCTACATAAACTTATTTTCTAACTTTTGTTGAAACGACTTCTCTTGCTTACGTAGTAGTTGACTACCTCGTTGTAAAATCGGTGTTCCATACTTATCGTTAATTTGATCAATGACAGCAAGTAGTGGTTCTTTTTTCGCATCCTCTTCAAATGAAAATAAATCTAATTGTTTCACCGATTCTGTCTTCCACTCTATTTCAGTAGCTGTAACACCTAGTAAACGAACGGAATCACCATCCCAATGTTGCTTCCATAAACGGGATGCTGCTTGAAAAATATCGCGTTCTTCCCAAATTGCATTTTTCAATTGCTTACTCCGTGTTACTGTTCGCCTATCATGGTATTTAATCATAATTTGAATATTATAGCTGACAAGGGTTCGCTTTTGTAATCTTTTACTCACTGATTTTGATAACCGTTCTAACATATCAAGTAATTCTTTCTCTTCATCCATATCCTTTGAAAAAGTCATCGAGTTACCGACACTTTTATGTTGGCCCATTTGACTCGGATCCACTTCCCTATCATCCGTACCTTTTGCACGCTTTTGTAAATCAATACCGTGCTTGCCAATTTTAGCGCGAATGATATGCTCGTCTCCCTTCGCTAACTGTTCAATTGTATGTATATGAATTTCATTTAATTTTTCAGCTGTTTTTTCTCCAATCCCATGCATTGCTTCAACTGAAAGTGGCCAAATCATTTCTGGAATATCACGTTTTCGAAGTACGGTAATACCGAGAGGTTTTTTCATATCAGAAGCTGTTTTTGCTAGGAAAAGATTTGGAGCGATTCCGATACTACACGGAAGCTGCAACTCTGTTAATAGTGCTTGTTGAATCATCTTTGCTATTTCAAGAGGCGAACCAAGTGCGTAGCAATCTGTAATATCTAAATATCCTTCATCTATTGAGACTGGTTGTATCTTTTCTGTAAAACGAGAAAGGACTTGAAACATTTGAAATGAAGCTTCGCGATATAATGTGAAATTAGGACGCCTTACAACTAATTGCGGGCATAACCTTTTCGCTTCCCAAAGGGGCATCGTCGTACGTATTCCGTATTCCCTCGCCTCATAACTACATGTTATAATAATTCCTTTTCTCTCTTTTTCATTTCCAGCAACCGCTAATGGCTTTCCTTGTAATGATGGATCATGAGCAATTTCAACAGATGCGAAAAAGCAATTCATATCTACATGTAAAATAACACGACCATTTTTCGGATACATTTCTCGCATAGTACTCACTCCCTAATCAGAACGTTCGTTCTTTTATTATATCAAATTTTGCACAATAGTTATAATAATTACTTGTTCTTTTTTATAATCGATATAAATCGAAACTTTAATCAACTCTCACTAATCGGACTTTTACGGGCAGCAGGGCCCCCACCTAACTTCTTTACTTTCGCTGAATTTTGAGGTGGGGGTCTTACTGTCCGGCAAATAGCGGGATAAACTCAATTATACATTCCTTGTAGTTATATTAATCATTGCAATTAATTATTTACTACTTCCGATTTTCAATATGAATACGTTAGGGTTATTCCCTCGTCTAGTACATGTAGCAACAACGTATATACTTCCATAGTTTTTCTTATATTCGCTTATACGTCTTGTCAAAGCAATCGAATCAAAATAAAAAGCGTGTAAATCATAATTGATTTACACGCTTTTTCTATTCCATTACTTCGCTACTTCTTCAATAATTGCAACAACTAATTCTGCTGTTTTTGCTAATTCTTCAACAGGAATCTTCTCGTTTGTTGTATGAATTTCTTCATAACCAACCGCTAAGTTAACTGTTGGGATACCATGTCCTGCAATTACGTTTGCATCACTTCCGCCACCACTTTGGTGAAGAGAAGGTGTACGACCAATTTTTTCAGCTGCACGTTTTGCAACTTCTACAACGTGATCGCCATCAGCAAATTTAAATCCTGGGTACATAACGTTTACTTCAACGTCTGCATGACCGCCCATTTCTTTTGCAGTTGTTTCAAATGCTTCTTTCATTTTCGCAACTTGTGCTTCCATTTTCTCATTAATTAAAGAACGAGCTTCTGCAAAGATTTGTACATGATCGCAAACGATATTCGTTTGTGTACCACCTTCAAAACGTCCAATATTTGCAGTCGTTTCAGAGTCAATGCGACCAAGTGGCATCTTCGCAATTGCTTTCGCTGCGATAGTAATTGCAGATACACCTTTCTCCGGCGCTACACCAGCGTGAGCTGTTTTCCCGCGAATAATTGCGTTCACTTTCGCTTGTGTTGGAGCTGCAACAACGATTTCACCAACTTTTCCATCGCTATCTAATGCGTAGCCATATTTCGCTGTAATACGCTCACGGTCTAATGCTTTTGCACCAACAAGACCTGATTCTTCTCCGACTGTAATAATAAATTCTATTTTACCATGAGGGATATTTTTCTCTTTTAAAACACGGATTGCTTCGAACATTGATGCTAATCCAGCTTTATCATCCGCACCTAAAATTGTTGTACCATCTGATACGATATATCCATCTTTAATAGAAGGCTTAATTCCATTACCAGGAACTACTGTATCCATATGAGAAGTAAAGTAAATTGTATCAACACCATCTTTTGTTGCTGGTAAAGTACAAATTAAGTTACCTGCACCATGACCAGTTACAGCCATTGTGTCATCTTCAAATACTTCTACACCTAAATCTGTAAATTTCTTCGTTAATACTTTGCAGATTTCTGCTTCAAATTTCGTTTCAGAATCTACTTGTACTAATTCCATAAATTCATTTACTAAACGTTCTTGATTAATCATAAGACTGCGCCTCCTGCACTACCATTATGTATGTAACACTATTAATTATAACAGAATTTCGCAAAAGTTTCGAAATACAAGACAAAAAACAGATGGTTTACATGTCTAGATAACCATCTGCTTTCTATTACTCATTTAACAATACCCAGCGCATATGATCTTCCCACACGCCATTTACCATTAACATCTTCCTAGACACGCCTTCATATTGAAAACCTATCTTCGTTACTACTTGTATAGATGCTAAATTACGAGGCATAATCGGAGCTTCTATACGATGTAACTGAAATTCCCCAAAAGCAACTTGAATTGCTTTTCTAAGCGCTTCTGTCGTATACCCTTTGTTTAACTCTGCTTTATCTAATTTATAACTGAGTACACAAGATTGATAAATGCCACGAACGATTAAATTAAATGAAATACACCCAATTATTTTCGTATCATCACCCTTTTTAAAAATCCATAGTCTGATGATTTTCCCTTCTTCGAACTCTTTTCTATCCTTTTGCAACTTTTTCTTTTGATAATCTAGCGTAAAAAAATCATCCGGTCTATACTCTTCCCAAGCTTTTAAAAATTCACGATTTCTGTCGTAATATTGAAGAACTGTTTCAGCATACGACTCATCAATTTCCCTTAAGTATAAACGATCTGTTTCGTATATTTTCATCATCGTATCTCCATTCTTCAGCTTGCCCAACTAAAAATTAACAATATACCCTTTTACTATATTCTCTATACACACTCAAATTTCCTGTTATATTTTGCAATCCCCTCCCGAATTTTGTCCTCACTCTCCCCTTGTCCATAATTTCATTTCTCGTTACAATGAAATTGTACTGATTTGCAAGGAGGTATAACGATGCATAAAAAAGCTCAAAAAGTTATGGTTTATGTGATGCTGATTTCTATGCTTGTAACAACATTACTTGCTGGCGCGAGTATGTTTTGGTAAAAAGGGCGATGTGTTCGTCCTTTTTTTACTTTTTACACATGACAAAATAAACCATCTCGACATCGAGATGGTTTATTTTATATAAAACACAATCGCTACAATACTAAAGGAAAATAACATTACAAGTGCTATTACAAAACTTGTATATTGTTTCTGCTGAAATGCTCCAATAACAAAAGTTAGATTAAGTAATGCCATACATACAATCGCTACCAGATAAGAACATATATTAAAAGTTGCCAATATGAATGTAATAACAAATAGAAATCCCATAAAAAACTGCATATACGAAAGTTTTGGATTCAAGTACATATGAGCAACCCCTTTATCTAATTTTATCATTCTATATTCTCATTAACGCACGGTTATGTACACATGTCAAGACAACTTATTATAATAGAAAAAGCCAACCTTTTCGTTGGCTTTTTCATATGCAACGGCTCCTTTTTCTTTTGCCAATTGCTGAAATGATTTTTTCGATTTCACAATCCATACTTTCGTTCCAATTGGAATGCGATCAAACAAATATTCCACATCGTTTTTCTTCATTCTTATACACCCTTGTGAAATATACTTTCCAATTGAACTCGGTTGGTTTGTTCCATGTATTCCATATTTACTTCCATCAGTTCCTCTTGCATTAAATCCAATCCACCTTGACCCAAGTGGATTTTTTGGCGACCCACCTGGAATATCCTTCGCAATATAATACGGATCCTTCGCTTTCATTACAACATCAAAAGTTCCTTCTGGAGTTAATTCATTCGTTTTCCCTGTCGCTACTGGAAAAACCTTTTGAATCTTTCCATCGTCAATGTAAGCTAATTTATTCGTTGCTTTATTTACAATAATAAAAGGATCTCCGGCACGTGGATTATCCCCAAGAGGCCAAATCGGCGATAAAGAAAGACATAATATGATAGAGAGAAGATACGGCATAGATAATTCCTACCTTCTATATAAGTTCTTTTATATTATCCTTTCCCTTAAAGCGACTTTTAATGAGTAAATATTGTTCCATTTCATACACAAGTTGAACAAGTTTCGCACGTATCTCAAATTCTTCGCGTGTAGCTGGTAATGGCATGTCTCTAAATAATCCCCTCATTTCTTGAAGCTGCCTTAAGGAAATAACGCCAGTACTCTCAGGGCTAATAGCATTACCAATGTTTTCAACAACATCTGCAATCATATCAGCTTGTTCATATGTCCATGATAAAGAAGCTGCTAGTGGTATCATTCGCTCTAAAATTTCGAATTGTTGCATACGCATATTAAAATAACGATAGTAATAATCATCTTCTCGCATAAATGCATTCTCAAGTTTTTTAAACGATAAATCTCTTGCTTCATTTAACATATTCTCGGTTTCAATGAGTTCTGCCCCACTCCAACTACTTTCTCGATTTCGTAAATACACAACCATTTCAAACAAAATCGTTTTAAAATTGCTCTCTATTTTATCCTGATACTCTTTTAGCTTATTTTCACTACTCGGCATATACATATTTACTAATAACGCCACGCTAATCCCTATCGTTAATATAGCAATTTCATTTCCAACTATAAGCCATGTAATTTGCTTCAATGAATATAGATGCATAACAATAACTGAACTCGTGACAATGCCTTCTTGAATTTTAAGCATTACTGCAGTCGGAATAAATGTAAGTAACAATATGCTAATTGCAAGTGGTGTATAGCCGATCGTTTCAAAAATACAAAACGCGAATACCATTGATAATACACAAGCTAGAAAACGATGTAACGACACTTGAAGCGATTTGCGCTTCGTATTTTGTACACATAAAATAACTAAAATACCTGCTGAACTATAAAATTCCAACCCTAATAACTGAGCAATAAAAACTGCCGCGCCTGTCCCTATTGCTGTTTTTACTGTACGGTATCCAATTTTAAACATATCATTACTCCTATATGTATAAACGTATTTACAGCTAGTATAAAAAAAGGATGACACAATGTCATCCTTTTCTACTTATTATTCACATAACCTTTTCATATTACAATATTTTTTGTAAAAATTGTTGCGCACGTTCACTTTTCGGTGCTGCAAAAAATTCTTCTGGCGCACTATCTTCTACAAGCTTTCCTCCGTCCAAGAAAAGAACACGATCTGCCACTTCTTTTGCAAAGCCCATTTCATGTGTAACGATAGCCATCGTCATTCCTGTCGTAACTAACGATTTCATAACTTCTAACACTTCTTTCACCATCTCTGGATCTAGCGCCGATGTCGGTTCATCAAATAACATAACTTCGGGTTCCATTGCTAACGCTCTTGCAATTGCTACACGTTGCTTTTGTCCTCCCGAAAGACGATTTGGATACGTATCTTTTTTATCTACTAGTCCAACCTTTTCTAAAAGTTTCTCAGCTTTCTTTTCAGCTTCTTGCTTCGTTACCCCTTTTACATTGGTAGGAGCATACGTAATATTTTCTAATACAGTCATATGAGGAAATAAGTGAAAATGTTGAAATACCATACCGACATTTTCACGAACATGCATAACATTCGTTTTCGGATTCGTTACTTCTTCCGTTCCAATCCAAATGTGACCATCCGTTGGTGCTTCTAACATATTCATACAACGTAAAAATGTTGATTTTCCTGATCCAGAAGGTCCTATAATTGCAACTACTTCCCCTTTTTCAATCGTTGTTGTAATTCCTTTTAATACTTCGTTTTTACCAAATGATTTATGAAGGTTTTCAATTTTAATCACTTTTCTTCATTCTCCCTTCAATTGCCTTCCCGACTAATGTAAGAATAATGACTAACATATAATAAATCAGTCCAACAAAAAGTAATGGTTCAAGATATTTAAATGTCTCACCGCCTACGATGTAAGCACGACGCATTAAATCAGTCGCGCCTATTACTGTTACTACAGCCGATTCTTTCGTAAGTGTCGCAAATTCGTTCACAAGCGCTGGTAATATATTTTTTAATGCTTGAGGGAAAATAATATTTCTCATCATTTTTCCGTATGGTACCCCTAAAGCCATTGCTGCTTCTGTTTGTCCTTTATCCACCGCTTGAATACCAGCACGAATTACTTCTGACATGTATGCACCTGAATTCAAGCTAAATGCAAGTACAGCAGCTAAGAATGCTGGTATTTCATAACCAATTATTTGCGGGACACCAAAATAAATAATCATTAATTGCAATACAAGGGGTGTACCACGAAAAATTGATGTATAAAAATCTGCTGCTATATTTAATGCTCGTATTCTAGCAATTTTACAAAGTGCTAATAGCGTTCCTAAAATAAATCCTGCTAAAGCTGATACTGCTACAATTTTCAAAGTAACTTCTAAACCTTTTAGTATATATGGTATCGAAGGCGTAATCGCCGAAAAATCTAAGTTCATTCTTTTCATTCCCCTCACAGAAAAGTGAAAGGCAGCTTATTTTCCGCTGCCAAACCATTTCTTCACTAATTTATCCATTTCTCCATTTTCTTGCATTTTTTTAATTACTTTATTAAATTCTGCTGTTTTATCACTGTTTTTCGGAAGGGCAATTGCTGCTCCAACTTCTTCTGGTGCTTCTTTAATTTCAATTCCTTGTAAATCTTTCATTTTCTCTAAATAATTTTTAGCAACTGTGTCTTCTATAATTGCAGCGTCAAAACGACCAGCTTTAATTTCTTGTACGATTTCTGGTATACGGTCACGTCCCATGCCCATCAACTTAAAAATCTTCACTACCCCCAAGTGTAAAAAAACGTTATTCTTTCTAAAAAAGCTAGACTAGAAAGGATGACGTTTTCTTATGAATCTCTCGAT
>NZ_JAKUFX010000163.1:0-11245 GCF_022663635.1 Bacillus cereus group sp. BfR-BA-01356
TTTACATAAAATACTGGTCTAGTTTCGTGATGTCTTTTTTAAGCAATTTGTCCTTTGATAACTTCAAAAGATATTATTTTTCAGTTGACATACTACCGCAGGTCTTTTCTCGCCCAAAAATTCCTTATCACTTTTCATAGGCAGTTCTCATATAGTGAAAATGACTATATAATTCCTATCCATAAGTTAAATAATGATTTCGCACATATATAAATACAAAAGATGGGAGCCTTATTTATGAATAACAATCCACCTTCAACGCCCCCAAATCCAACGGAAACGAATAATAATGAAGTGAGCTTACAAACGTTACGCGTTATTGGGCTAATTGTACTGATTAGTGGCTACATATTAGTAACGCTTTCTGAAGTAGGCACATTAAAAAATCTTTTGCTACAGCCGAATACCACTCCAAATTTAGCTGAAGTTGATCCGTTCTAAAAATTATATAAAAAGCGAATCCCAGTATAGCTGGTTCGCTTTTATATAGTTTCATCCAATTTGAGAAACATTTCTCTCATCCTCATACTTCTCTTTCCCTATCGCCTTCATAAATAGTAAAATACTGCTCATACCAACGATAAAGTACAGAGCACTCATGCCCCAAGATGCAATAAATGAACCTAGCATAACACCTAATGCCCCGTTCATTTTTGCCACTTGAAAGACCATTCCGTTAATCGCCATATAAGAACCTCTTGCCTCATTTGGCACCATATCTGCCATAATAGATTGACGCACTGGCACATACATCATCTCACCTACCGTTTGGAAAAGCCCTGCAATTAATAAAATCCATAAGCTATTGCTCGTTCCGAGTATTGTAAATCCAATTGTATAAATGAATAAACCTACATATAAGATTTTCAAATCGTTGAAGCTTTTCAGCATTTTAATAAGAAGTGCTGAACATAACACAACTAAAATTGTATTCTCTGCAGAAATCCAGCTCAGCATGCGAATCCCTGTTAAATCAAACGTAACACCATTCCCGAATAAAAAGTGCACCGTTTCAAATTCCTTCTGCAAGCGAACACCTAAATAATTATTAATTTGAAACTCTAAAGACAATGTACATATACTCGCTGCACAAAAAATTAAAAATGCTTTATCTTTCATCACGACTTTATAACTATCTGCCATACCTTTTAATACATTTTTCTTCTCCACCGTTTTTCGTGCTACATACACTTCTTCCATATACACAGCCATCACATATAAAGTAATAATTGCAACAAGCGTTAATACGATAAACAATTGCAATCTATAGTTTTCAAATAGTAACCCACCAAATATTGCTCCAATCGCAATGGATAAATTAATAGCCCAATAATTAATGCTATACATTACTTTTCGATTTTCAGGTGTACTCACATCAATTAACATCGCCTCTGTCGCAGGATTCATAAGTCCAGATCCTAAACTATTCACTAGCATAAAGATAAATGTTAACCACGGTGAATCTACATAATCCGAATTCGCAACTCCCATACAAGCAATGGAAATGACTTGTATACTTTGACCGATAATCATAACCTTTTTACGCCCAAGCCGATCCCCAACATATCCACCGTATAAACCAATTACTAATGAAGCTACGACATTAATGAGTAGTAACGCACCAGCAATCGCACTACCTAACTTTATTGAAAAGTAAATCGCCATAAATGGAAAAATCATCGTGGACACAGTACGTGTTAAAAACGAAGTTATAATTCTAATTTTTATATTTCGATGCATACTCCAAAACCCCATTGTTTTCCCCTCCTTATGCTTACTTATTTTACTTTGAAAAAAAGGAAGAAAAAGGTTAGAATATTCTAAAGAGTTTCCCCTTTTATAATAGAAGGAAGTGTATATATGAAAATTATGGACTATTACATCAGACTAAGATTACATGCACAAGATCAACAACATATGCGAAATAGCTTACAAGAATTAGCGGATGTTTTATATTGCAGTACGAAAAACGTAAAGATTTTATTAAAGAAAATGAGTGAGGAACAATTAATTCATTGGACTCCAGGGCGTGGCCGCGGGAATAAAACGGAAATTCTATTTATACATAATTTCGTAGAAGCGATTGAGTCCTATACAGATGAACTGTTAGCGCAAGAAAAATTAAAGGACGTTTTTCTTCTTTTAAAAGAACCCCTACCCCCTGCACTTCAAAAAAAGATAGAAAACAAACTACATCATCATTTTGGATACGAACCTTCAAATGATATGTACGACATATTAAAGATTCCTATATCGAGAAAGATATTCCCATTAGATCCGGCTTTTGTGGCTGTAACTACAGAGAGCCATCTTACGAGTCAAATTTTTGATACGTTAGTCGTCTATAACGATGTTACTGAAAAAATGGAACCACACATTGCGCATACGTGGGAATTAAGTGAAGACGGGCTTACGTGGACTTTTTATTTACGAAAGGATGTATATTTTCATAACGAAACAGTTTTAACTTCTAAAGATGTACAATTTTCATTTGAAAGACTAAAAGAGGTTCACTCTCCTTTCGAATGGTTAACAGAAGAAATTGTTCAAATTGAAACGCCATCACCACTGCAAATTCGATTTCATTTAGCAAAACCAAATTTATTTTTCTTACACTATGTAAGTTCCATGCAGCTCGCAATTTTACCGCGTGATACGAGTATTCAAAATCATCATTATATAGGTACTGGACCTTTCAAACTTGCTCATTACTCTGAAGACAATATCGTACTCGAAACATTCTCTCATTATTTTAAAGAGCGCGCTTTATTAGACCGTATTGAATTTTGGAGTATTCCTGATCATGTGCAAATCGATGCTGATTATGAACTACCAAATGAAGAAGAAAATGAAAGGCATGATATACAAATAGAAGAAATAGGTTGTATTTATGCTAGCTTCAACTTTAAAAAACCTGGTCCTCATCACGACATTTACTTTCGAAAAGCTTGGAGAGAACTATATGATGTTGAAATGATAATTCGTAACATAGAGGGTAGACGGACAATTGCTGCATCAAGCTTCTTCCCTGATAGAAGCCGCCTTGCAACAAGAAGATCCTACTCTTTAGAAAAAGCAAAAGAGTATTTGAAAAAGAGTACATATAATGGAGAAACGATACATATTTACTTCTTCGCATTTAAAGATAGTGCAAATGATGCATATTTCTTAAAAGAACGATGTGAAAGTTTAGGTATACAAGTAGAGCTTCACCCATTTCCCGTTTCAGATTATATGGATCGCTCTATTGATAAACATGCTGATATTATTTTCATGGGAGAAGTCTTTGCTGCCAATCATGAAATTGCATTCTTAAATGTATTTAAAAATAAAAGTTGCTTCGTAAATCGGTTCATGGACCCGCACTACGAAAAACAAATTAACTGTTTACTAGATACATTTTTACTAGAAGAAAATAAAGAAAAGCGTTATGAACTCATGTATGAGATTGAAGAGTTTTTACAAGCAGAACACATCATTTTATTTAACTATCACGTTTTAAAAAGAAAAACATACCCTTCTTCTTTAAAAAACGTAACAATTGATTCATTTGGTTGGGCAAATTTTGCGAAGTTATGGATACAGCCATCCACGTATTAAAGTGTGCGTTTTTATAAAAGGAGAAGGTACTACATCCTTAGTAGTACCTTCTTCACATACTATTATTTAATTACTCCATCTAAATGATCTTTCAAGTTCACTAAAAACTTCTCAATATCCGGATTCTTCACCACATCATAACAAGCAAAACTCTTTAACGGACTCATACCGAGAAACTTTTGCACGCGGTGTAAATGACTAAGCGCTGATTCTAAACTTTCTCCTTCAAAGAACTTCGTCTTATCTCCAAATGCTTTTTCAGGTGCATTCCAAGTTGTAGAGAACATATACTCTTTCTCTTTTAATAAACCACCTGTTCCATATTCATCTGCACCTTTAAAGAACAAACCGTATTCATATACTTCATCCATATACGTTTTAAATAAGCCCGGTACACTAAACCAATAAATCGGTGTTTGATAAATAACAACATCGGCCCATAAAAACTTATCTTGTTCTTCTTTAATATTGTAACCATCTTGAATCGTTGTTGTTTTCACATGATGATTCTCACCTAATACAGTAACCATATAATCTACTAACGTTCTATTTAATCGTCCTTCCTTTGTACCGTATTTTTCATGTCCATTTATAATAAATATATTTTTCATCGTTTTTCTCTCCCCTATATGATCTACTCTTCGTCTATTAAGCCGAGTTGCTGCTGTAGTGTAAGATTATCTTCTAAATGCCAATCTTCCGTTATCTTTCCGTCTTTCACATGTAAAATATCAATTGCAAAAAAATTAATTTTCTTACCATTATGCATTCCTGTAAAAAAAAGACGGGCTGTTACTTTATCACCAACAACTAATAAGTCTTCAATCTCACAATGTATATCAGGCACAACTTTACGAAAATTTTGCGCTGCAAACTTTAATCCTTCAATGCCTTGTGGTCGCCCTTTCGGCAATGTATTATCGAAAAAATTTTCAGTAACAGTCTGCGGAATAACTTCCTCCTTACCTGTATCCCAAAATGCATAAAAACGCTGCGCCGCATGAACCATTTCTGTCGCTTCTTTTTTACTTAGTGAGGGATCAATTGTCATTGCTTTTGGCCTTGGCATTTCTTTTAATAACTGAACTTCACCTTTTTGTTCCGCGCCGCATGCTACAAGCACAATACAAATAACAAACAAACTAAGAAATCCAAGTAACTTTTTTATCCCCATGGAAATCACCACCTCCTTATATAAATCCTTTTTGTTCCGTATTGCTATTGTATATGCACTAACTTCCTTTATGGAAGTAGTGATATTTTTTTCATATAGTTACCAAAAGTATAGTTTTGTGATACTATAAAGCAAATTCATCAAAAAAAATTTTATGGAGGCTAGTTCCATGAACAATATAGATCCAGTTGAATTAACGAAAGGTTTACCTGGCATACCTTGTCCTATCGCTAAAACGCTTGATGTAATTAGTACAAAATGGACGTTTTTAATCATTCGTGATCTTCTTATCGAAGGAACATTACGCTTTAGTGATTTACAAAAATCAATGAATGGGATTAGTCCAAAAACATTATCGCTTCGACTAAAAGAATTAGAGTCTCAAGGCATTATAACGAGAAAAGTATATCCAGAAGTTCCGCCTCGTGTAGAGTACACATTAACGGATAAAGGAAAGCAATTAGAGGGGATTTTTATTGAATTAAAACGGTTTGGGTTAAGTTTATAAAACAAAAACCCCTTACAGTCGTAAGGGGCTTCATTACTTCGCAAAACTTTCAGCCAACTGTTTCTCTCTCCACATAAATGTAATAGCGAGACCAACTATTAAAACAACTCCTGAAAATGCATATGGGTAATGAATGTTCATATCAAATAATATTCCGCCCATCGCTGGTCCTGCGATATTTCCTAAACTCGTATAAGTCGAGTTCATCCCAGCAACGAATCCTTGCTCTTTTCCAGCTGCTTTTGATAAAAACGTCGTTAAAGCTGGACGAAGTAAATCAAATGCTAAGAAAATGAAGCAAGTAACGAGAAGTACAATCCAATAATTAAAGACTACAGTTGAGACGAATGCTAATACTGCACCTACAATTAAACATATTTGGATTAATACTTTCTCACCGAACATGTCTACCAATTTGCCAAACATAAATACTTGCACAACTACCCCAAAGATTGAACTGATTGTAATAATTGCTGCAATATCTTTCGGCGAGAAACCAAATTTATGATCTGAGAATAAGCTAAACACAGTTTCATACGCCGATAATCCGAATGCGAGTACAAATACGATAATAAATGCAATTGCATACATTGGATGTAATGATTTCTTTAAATCACCAATAAAACTTGATTCTTTCGTATTAGAAGAAATCTCTGCAAGTTCTTCTTTCGTTAACGGTTCTTTTAAAATAAAGATTGAAATCACACATGCTATAAAAGCAATTGCTGCTGCAACGAAAAATGGCACACGTATACCGTATTCTGCAATAAATCCGCCGATTCCAGGCCCTATAATGAATCCAGTACTAATAGCCGCAGATAAGTATCCCATCGCCTTTGGACGTTCCTGAATAGATGTAATATCCGCAACATATGCCGTAACACCAGGCATAATAAAAGCAGCACTAATTCCGCCTAATACCCTTGCTACATAAAGCATCCATACATCTTTTCCTAATCCAAAAAGAAGCTCTGAAACACCAAAAATAAATAATCCAATGATTATCATTTTCTTTCTACCGTAAAGATCAACCCACCGGCCTGTAATAGGTGAAGTAATGAGCTGTGCCATTGCAAACACTGCAACGAGATATCCCATCGTCTTCCCTGTTAAATGCATATCATTCATAAAGGACGGCATAACCGGAATGATTAATCCAATCCCTAAAAAAGCGATAAATATATTACTCAAAAGAATGACCAATACCATCTTTTGTTCTTTTATCGGTTTCTTCACTTTCTAACACCTCTTCCCGTAAGTTCCTCTCAAAAAATAATGCCCAAGAAGCTTTTTCTTTATCCTGCTCTTTGCGGGCTAGTAATGAGTGAGGATGCCTCCACTCATTAGAATTTCACTCTATCCTTCCACACATACATAAGCATTAGGTGAATGACTATCATTCAGTTTTCCTCAAAAATGAACCTACCTTTTCAGACAGGTTCATCTTACTACTTCTTTATATGTAGTGCATGTGTTAAAAAATCTAGTACTTCTGCCTTTTGCAAATCCACTTGCTCATCATCTTTATGATCATATAAATAAACTTGTTCCGCTGCTGATTCAACTAGAGCGATAAATAACTTCGCTGTTCGCTCTGCGTGAACCGAATCACGAATTTCACCAGCTTCTTTCGCCTCACTTAAAAATTCGCTTAACCACATATAAAGAGGCTCATACACAGCTTCCCACTCTTTTATATGTTCTGTAGATGCAAGACCTGCATACATTAAAGCTTGTATTTCACGATATTCCTCTATAAATTGAAACACCGCATCGATTACTTGTGCCACTTTATTTGAAAAAGGTACATCTTTTTGTACTTTCTCTTTCACTGCAAGTATCATCTTTTCAACCATCACTTCTGCTATTGCAGGCATAACAGATAGCTTAGAAGGAAAATATAAATAGAAAGTTCCTTGCGCAATGCCAGCTAATTTCACGATATCAGAAATCTTCGTTTTTTCGACGCCCTTTTCCTGAAACACTTCAATAGCTGCATAGACAATTTTCTCTTTTTTATTCATCATCTAAACCCTTTCACACGCATATTGAATGACTGTCACTCATTTTATAAGATAATTGATTGTACTGTCAATGATAGTGAACTCTAAGAGGACGTCATTTTTTTATAATAAAATCTCCTAATAAACAATTAGGAGATAAAAATACAATATATCTTTAAGAAAGTGCCTTTAATCCTGTCACTCCACATACAATAAGAAACACACTAATAATACGCGCTTTACTTTTCGACTCACCAAACAAGAACATGTTTAACAAAACTGCACCTGCTGTTCCAATACCGATCCAAACCGCATACGCGACACTGACTTGTAAAAATAAGAAAGATGTATACAAGAATGCGAAGGATGTAGCAAACCCACCTATATAAATCGCACCATTGGCTAATGTTTTATCTTTACTATACATTTTAAGTCCTATCACACCGACTATTTCACTAATTGCAGCACAAAATACGAAAAACCAACCCATCTTTAAGCAGCTCCTTCCACAGTTTCTTCTTTATTATCAGCAAGCTTTAAACCGATAACGCCAGCTACAACCATCACGATAAAAAATAACTTCCCTACACTGAAACTTCCGCCGAAAAGAAATACATCCATCAAGAAAGTACCTACCGTACCAGCTCCGGCGAAAACAGCATATACAGTCCCTGTTGCAAGATGTTCACACGCTTTAGAAAGGAAGTGAAAATCAACAGCGATAACTCCTAAAATAATAATCCAATGCCACCAAGTATTAGCCGTATTAAAACCAAACACCCAAAAAATTTCAAAGATACATGTTAATATGACATATAACCAAGCTTTATTTTTCATACCTCTCACCTCTTATGACTGACTATCAGTCATTTTTGTTTTAAAAAAATATACTCTTTCATCAATACTATATAAAAACAACTATCATCCTCATTTACCATTTTATTTGTTCCATTTCTAAGCTAACTGCATCCTGTCACATAAAAATGACTGAATGTCATTCATGTATATTGTACATGAACATTTTAAAAACTGTCAATGGCGAAAGTTTATTTAAAATTTCTTTCATCTGATTTGTATATTTCTCAATAATCTGTCAATACTGCTAGTAACATAATATTTTCTCCACTCCCCCTTGGAGAGATCCCTTGAATGGAGCAGTTAGCTTTTGCTAGCTGCTCTTTGTAATTTGTCCGCACACTATGATGAAATACTCATAGATCAAATCCATTTTTCATTACATAACAACCATCTATTTATTTTCCAATGAGTTTTTGTATGCACTAATTTTATTCTCAAGCATCTTCTCTGTAACTTCTAAGTTTTCTCTGTGAATCTGAATAGATTTCCTATGATCTTCTAGGAGCTGTAAACGAGCTTCTGTTGTATGCTCCCCTTCTGTATATAATCTAGCGTATTCTCTTATTTTCGCTATTGGCATTTGCGTTTGTTTTAATTTCATTACAAACTGCAACCACTTTATATGTGACTCTTCGTAAAGTCGATTTCCATTTGTATCACGATTTGCAATTAATATATTTTCCTTTTCATAATAACGTAGTGTATGTGTGCTCACGCCTAATAATTTTGCTACCTCGCTAATTGTGTACATACTAAAACTCCCTCCACATGCTTACCCTCATATATTTTATGACCGTATCAAATTTATAAAAAACATTTGACTTAGAGTATACTCTAATAAATACAATCTAACCATAATAAATTCATTTGAACTTAGGGGGATTTTATATGAAATACACTGTTATTACTGGCGCAAGTTCCGGAATTGGTTATGAAGCAGCTTTAGCATTTGCATCTCGCGGAAAGAACTTAATACTTGTAGCTAGAAGACAAGAAGAATTAGACGGATTAAAATTAAAAATTAACGAAATGCATCCAGAATTGGATGTTGTCATTCGAAGAACTGATTTATCTGTTACTGAAGATGTTTATAAACTTTATGAAAGCCTACAATCTTTTCAAATTGAAACGTGGATTAACAACGCAGGTTTTGGTAATTTCGCCTCAATTGCTGAACAAAATTTAAATAAAATCGAGACGATGTTGCATGTCAATATAGAAGCACTAACAATACTCTCTTCTCTTTTCGTTCGAGATTATTCAATGGTTGCCGGAACACAGCTTATTAACGTTTCATCGGGCGGCGGATACACGATTGTTGCTGATGCTGTTACGTATTGCGCTACGAAATTCTATGTAAGTGCATTTACAGAAGGGCTGTCTCACGAACTGAAAGAACAAGGCGCAAAACTGCAAGCAAAAGTTTTAGCTCCTGCTGCAACTGAAACAGAATTTGCGAAGCGTTCATTTGATATTGATTAATTCCAATATGATAATGTTGTACCAAAATTCCACACTGCAAAACAAATGGCACAATTTATGCTCGATCTTTATGATAGCGATAAAGTTGTAGGGCTTGTCGATGGTTCTACTTATAACTATGAACTTAAAAACACCATTTTTAAGTTTGCAGTAAGAAAAACGAATTCAAGTTCTTAATTTCCCCTAAAACATAGATGCCCACTATTACGTAAATAATAGTGGGACTTTTTCTGTCTGAAAAATTCACCCAACATACCGAATCATCGCCACCTCATCACAATAATCAACCTTTGGACAATGCCTACAATCAATCCATACTTTCTCTGGCAATGCTTCTTTATTTATAAAATCAAATCCACACTTTTGAAAAAATACTGTTTCATATGTTAAGGAAATTACTCTTCTTACATTTATTTTCGTAGCTTCCTCCATTACATGATTTACGAGCATACGCCCTATCCCTTTCCCTGCATATGTATGCAAAACTACTAACGATCGTATTTCTGCAAGATCTTCTCCTAATACATGCAATCCAGCAACTCCAACAATTCTCTCGTCTTCTTTCATAACATATAAACATTGCAAATATTGATAAAGAGACAAAAGAGAACGTGGTAAAACAACTCCCTCTTTTGCATAAACCTCAATAAGACTATAAATTTCTTTCACATCACTCGTCACCGCATTACAGATTTTCATATTACATCCCTTGCCCCTCAATATTAATATTTATAACTTAAAATGAATTTTAATTCATAATTTTATATAATAATACATCTCTCTTTTCTCCTCGTCAATCAATTTATACAAACAAAAAACCAAGCAATCTAATCGATGCTCGGTTCCTCATCTCGTATCGGCAATACCGTCGAATATTTAATTTCACGAAGTGCTAAACTTGTCTGTATCCTTGTAATACCAAGCTTATTCAGCTTTCTAATAAACTGCTCTAGTTCTTTACGATCACGATTTGCAACCTTTAATAAATAATCGTACTCCCCTGTTAAACAGTGACATTCTAACACTTCCGGCATCGATTCTAATTCTTTCTCCAACACTTCTAACTTGTCAAATTGATGAATATTCGTACTCATAAAAATAAAGCATAATAAATCAAACCCAAGCTTTTCTTGATTTAAAATCGCAACTTGCTTATCGATGAAACCTTCCCCATCTAACCTTTTTATTCTTGCATGCATCGCAGCTGGTGATAAATTAACGCGACGTGCCAACTCTGCATTACTTACTTGTGACTCCTTCTGCAATATATCTAAAATTTGTACATCCAAATCATCCAACACTTTAATAACAGACGACTCCATTACAATTCCCCCTTTTTTCTTACCGATGATTATTCGAAAAAACAACTTATAATTTATATAAAACTGAATATTTTTCTACAAATACCATTTTATACTAAATGTTT
Source organism: Bacillus cereus group sp. BfR-BA-01356 (assembly GCF_022663635.1). Classification (NCBI taxonomy): domain Bacteria; kingdom Bacillati; phylum Bacillota; class Bacilli; order Caryophanales; family Bacillaceae; genus Bacillus; species Bacillus cereus group sp. BfR-BA-01356. Next base: position 11,052 of record NZ_JAKUFX010000163.1, read on the forward strand.
TATCGAGTTTTCACCATTATACAAAAGAATATATTACACAATAAAGAAAAATGCTAAAATTATTTACAATTCGTATTAATTACAAAAAAGACCTGCGGTAGTATGTCAACTGAAAAATAATATCTTTTGAAGTTATCAAAGGACAAATTGCTTAAAAAAGACATCACGAAACTAGACCAGTATTTTATGTAAAA